>JBQCEI010000371.1:0-3839 GCA_051960375.1 Aureliella sp.
TGCTCGGCTATCCAACCATTTACGAAGCGTGCAAGCACCTGCGCGAGATCCTGGAGTTCAAGCCGACCGGTCTCGAGGGTCTCGATCACTTGCTGTTCAAGTGGGTCAAGCAGCGCGGCGACAAGCCCGATGCCCTGAAGCTCATGCCGGAGGGAACCGGCTTCTTGATGGTCGAGTTCGGCGGCCATTCCAAGGCGGCGTCCGATGCGGTAGCCCATCGCTGCATGCAACGTCTGGAGCGCGAGCCGGAGCCACCGTCGATGAAATTGTTCGACGATCCGGGCGAAGAAGAAATGCTGTGGCACATTCGCGAAGGAGGCTTGGGATCGACCGCTTGGGTGCCGGGCCATCCCGACACGTGGCCCGGCTGGGAAGACAGCGCGGTGCCGCCGGAGCGCGTCCACGATTACCTGCCTCGACTGCGCGATCTGTTCAAAAAATACGACTACGTAGCGTCGCTCTATGGGCACTTTGGACAAGGCTGCATCCATTGCCGGATTCCGTTCGATCTGACATCGAAGGCGGGGATCGCCAAATACCGCAGCTTTATGAACGAAGCGGCGGATCTGGTCGTCGAAATGGGCGGCTCGCTTTCAGGCGAACATGGCGATGGTCAGGCGCGGGCCGAGTTGCTACCTAAGATGTTCGGCAACGAGCTGGTTGAGGCTTTCAATGAGTTCAAAGCGATTTGGGATCCCGACGGCAAGATGAATCCCGGCAAGGTCGTCCACCCGAATGCGATGGATTCCGATTTGCGGCTCGGCAGCGATTACCATCCCCCAGAGCCCAAGACGCACTTCGCCTTTACCGACGACCAGCGCAAGTTCTCGCGAGCGGCGCTGCGCTGCGTGGGCGTGGGCGAGTGCCGCCGGCACGACGGCGGGGTCATGTGTCCGAGCTACATGGTCACGCGCGAGGAAAAACATTCGACCCGCGGCCGCGCGCACCTGCTCTTCGAAATGCTCAACGGCGATGTGATCACCGATGGCTGGAAGAACGAAGAGGTCAAGGATGCGCTCGACCTGTGCCTGGCTTGCAAGGGTTGCAAATCGGATTGTCCGGTCAACGTCGACATGGCAACCTACAAAGCGGAGTTCCTCTCGCACTACTACGAAGGACGCCTGCGGCCGCGGCATGCCTACGCGATGGGTTGGATCTACTGGTGGGCCCGGCTGGCATCGCTCGCACCGAACGTAGCCAACTTCTTCAGTCAAACGCCGGGGCTGCGCACCGTCGCCAAGTGGCTCGGAGGCATCGAGCCGGCTCGCCAGATGCCGGCTTTTGCGACTCAAACCTTCAAGGCCTGGTGGCAGGAGCGCGGAGGCGAAAGCAAAAACACGAGCGGCACGCCGGTGGTGCTGTGGGCCGATACGTTCGTCAATCATTTTCATCCCGACATCGGCCGAGCTGCGGTCGAGGTGCTCGAGGCAGCGGGCTGCCAGGTGATCGTGCCGACTCAGTCGCTGTGTTGCGGGCGGCCGCTGTACGACTTCGGCATGCTCGATACGGCCAAGCGGCTGCTGGGCGAAATCCTGCACGCTCTGCGACCGGCTATCCGTGGCGAGCTGCCGATCGTGGTGCTCGAGCCGAGCTGTTTGTCGGTCTTCCGCGAAGAACTGATGCAGCTTTTCCCCGACGATGACGACGCCAAACGCTTGAAGAAGCAGTCCTGTTCGCTGAGCGAGTTCTTACTGCAACTGAAAGACTTCGATGCGCCGCAGCTGCATGCTCATGCGCTGGTGCATCCGCACTGTCATCATCGGTCGATCATTCGGCTCGACGCAGAGATCGAATTGATGAAGCGCATGGGGCTCGATGCGGAAATGCCCGAGAAGAGTTGCTGCGGCATGGCGGGCTCGTTTGGCTTTGAGCGCGGCGATCACTATGAAGTGGCGCAAGCCCTGGGCGAGCGCAAGTTGTTGCCGGCCGTGCGGCAAGCTTCGAGCGACACGTTGGTGATTACCGACGGATTCAGTTGCCATGAGCAAATTCGCCAGGGGACTGGCCGTCGACCGCTGCATCTGGCGCAGGTGTTGCAACAAGCCCTCGCTCAGGAAGGCCGCATAGCGCGGCAGCGAAAAGACACGTCGCAGTACCGCCTGGCCGATCTGCGACCTTACGTATTGGCTGCGTCGACTCTGGCGATCGCAGGTTGTCTCTATTCCGCATACTCGCGAAGGAAACATGTGCGATGAACCTTGATAAACCCGTATCGTTGAACCTCGGCGAAGTCGCGTTGATTGCCGGCACGCGGGCCATGCTGGGGATCGGCATTGGATTGCTCGTGGCCGATCGCATCGACGGCCAGCGCAGGCTGTCGATCGGAAAAACGCTCGCACTCATCGGAGCTCTGAGCACGATTCCCCTCGGCCTGGACGTCATGGCCAAGCTGGGCGCCTTCAGCCAGCAGTCGGGCGACACCTCCGGCGCTCGCTCCGAAGGACGATCCCGTCAGTGGGCCGAACAGGGCACCGGCATTTGGTAGCCGCGGAGCCGCTGGACACTCCTCCGCGCCCTCCGCGTCCTCCGCGGTAAATACGAATTTGGGACTAAAGCATGGTCTTGCAGACGCAGCGTTCGATGTTTCGCGATCAGATACCGGACCTTTGGTACAAAGACGCCATCATGTACGAGATGGACGTCGAGACGTTCTACGATTCCAACGGAGACGGAGTCGGCGATTTCGCAGGTCTGGCGCGGCGGCTGGATTACCTTTCTTCGCTGGGCATCACTTGTCTGTGGCTCTTGCCGTT
Organism: Aureliella sp.; assembly: GCA_051960375.1. Lineage (GTDB taxonomy): Bacteria > Planctomycetota > Planctomycetia > Pirellulales > Pirellulaceae > Aureliella. The sequence continues at coordinate 2,754 of JBQCEI010000371.1, forward strand.
CTTTCCGACTCCCAATCGCGACAACGGCTACGACATTTCGGACTTTTACGATGTCGATCCGCGGCTCGGGACGCTCGGCGAGTTTGTCGAGTTCATGCATTTGGCCAGCGAGCGCGGCATTCGCGTGCTGGCCGACCTGGTCGTCAATCACACCTCCGACCAACACCCGTGGTTTCAGCAATCGCGCCGCGACAAGAACTCGCCTTATCGCGATTACTATATCTGGTCCAAAGAGCGGCCCGAGAACTACAACCGCGGCATGGCCATGCCCGGGCCGCAGCAGACGACATGGACCTATGATGAGGTTGCCGGCGAGTGGTATTTCCATCGCTTCTTCTCATTTCAGCCCGATCTGAACATCGAAAACGCAGCGGTCCGCGAAGAGATCCGCAAGATCGTCGGCTTCTGGCTGCAGCTGGGCGTCTCTGGCTTTCGCGTCGACGCGGTGCCGTATCTGATTGAACAGCCCGGTGTCGACCGCGAACTGGTGCAGCTCAGGGAGTTCTTGTCCTGGCGGCGGGGCGACGCGATCTTGCTGGCCGAAGCCGATGTGGATCTCGATGACGCCGAGCGATATTTCGGCGACGGCACGAAGATGCACATGCTGTTCAATTTCAGGCTCACCGAACACATGTGGGCCTCGCTGGCCAACAACACCGCCGAGCCGCTGCTAAAGTTCCTGCCGAAGTTGCCGGAGTTGTCCGAGACGAGCCAGTGGGCCAACTTCCTGCGCAACCATGACGAATGCAATCTCGGGCGACTCAGCGACGACCTGCGCGAGAAGACGATCAATGCGCTCGCCCATGCCGACAATGCACAGATCTTTGGGCGCGGGCTCCGACGCCGCATTGCTCCCATGCTCGGCGGCGATGTGCGCCGCATCAAGCTGGCGCATAGCCTTTTGATGAGCATGGCGGGTACGCCGGTGATTCGCTACGGGTCGGAGATCGGCATGGGCGACGATCTTTCGCTCGAAGGACGCACCGCCGTGCGCACGCCGATGCAATGGGCCAACCACAAGAACGGTGGCTTCTCAACGGCCGACCGCGATAAGCTCGTGCGCCCGGTCATCGACAAAGGTCCGTA
>JBQCEI010000372.1:0-6313 GCA_051960375.1 Aureliella sp.
TATTCCTCGACACGATTCCCGATTACAGCTTGATCGACGTAACGCAGAACGTGGCTCGGCTGGACTTCCAGCTCTTGAAGCGTTCGTTGACCAAGCACAGCTCGGGGCTCTATCTCTTGCCGCGGCCGGTGCATTTGCAGGACGTGCGCTTGATCAATCCCGATTCGCTGCGCCGCGTTTTCGGATTGCTCAAAGCGACCTTCTCGCACATCGTCATCGATTTGTCGAAGGGCTACACCGAGACCGACGTGGCGGCGATCGAGTTTGCCAACGACGTGCTGTTGGTCGTACAGCTCGACTTGCCATGCCTGCGCAACCTCGTGCGGTTGCAGATGTCGTTCGATGAGATCGAAGGCTTGCGCGACAAGCTCAAAATTGTCGTCAATCGCGTCGGACTGGAGAGCGGTCAGATCAAGCTGAAGAAGGCTCGAGAAACGATCGGTCGCGACATCTTCGCTCAGATCCCGAACGACTATCGCACGATGGTCGAAGTCCGCAACAACGGCGTGCCGCTGCTGGAGCATGCTCCCAAAGCCGCCATCACGCAAGCGATGCAGCAGATGGCCAACGCCCTGTGCACCGGCGGCTCGAGCGACTCGGGCGACGACGCGGCTGAATCTTCCTCGGGGTCTTCTTCGTGGATCAGCTTCTGGCCCGGGCGGTCGAAGTCGAAGGCGAAGACAGAGTAGGGCAGGGCTTCAGGCTTCAGGCTTCAGGCTTCAGGCACGAGCACGAGCACGAGCACGAGCACGAGTTTTAGGAGCGAAGGTCCGGCATTCCTTAGCCCAGCCCACCCGAGCCGGGTCCCCTGACGCCTGACGCCTGACGCCTGACGCCTGACGCCTGACGCCTGACGCCTGACGCCTTTTCTGGTAGCCTACAACGCAGCCCCACCGCGCGAGAAGCCGAAATGCCTCGCAAAAAGGGGTCAGGACTCTTTTCCAAAAAGGGGTCAGGACCCTTTTTGCGCCCGAACCGAGAAAAGAGTCCTGACCCCTTTTTGTAGGAACGATCATGAGGTTTCGCATCGTAGATGCAGCTCTGTTGGTGGCGACGATCGCGGGCGGCTGCATGGCGGTCAGCACTGCTCGCAAGCTGCATGGGCTGCAGCGCGAAGATGCTCGGCTGACGGGCGCGATCGGCGAGCTGCCCGTCACCGATCCGGCGCAGCTTCATATCCAAGCGATCGACACTGGCGAGCCGCTGCATTACGCATGGCACGTCTATGCCCCGGCCGGAAAGATGACGCTGCTCGTATTTGACAACGGCGGCAGCAACGTTAGCCAAATGTTCGCTAGCAATTTGAAGCCGCGCGAGTGCATCGGCCACATCCGCTTCATGGAACAACCCGACGGGAAAGCGGGCGCGTTTTGCTCATTCCGATCCGACTCTTTCTGTAGCCTTGGCTCGCCGGAACTGTTCCGGTTCTTGCGCGAGCACTGGCGGGAATTGGAGATTGAACAGCTGGGAGCCGCTGAAGTAGCTCGCTTAAAATCGGGCCAGTCCGTCTCGTTGCTGCGAGTCAGCCTGACACCGAACCTGGTCGAAGAGGCACGGAAGAAAAAACTTTACTTTCGACCGTCGCGCGGAGTGGCACCTCCCTTGTTCGAATGTCGCTTGGTTTGGAAGTGAAGCCATGGATCAGCCGCTCGACTCTCCCGACAACGACACAAGCCGCGATGCCAGTGGCCGCGCATCGCGAATGCGCTTGCCCCAGATCGGTTTGAGCACGCTGCTGCTGGCGACCGCCTGCATTGCGACTTGGGTGAGCACGTGGCTGAACCAGCGCCAGATCGAACGGCTCGACAAGCGCGTCACGGCCATGAAGTTGCTCACTCGCGAACTAGTCGTCAAAGATCGCGCCCAGATCGCCGTCGTCCGGCAACAGCCCGAGTTTAACGACCAAGAGCTTTGGCGTGTCTATCTGCCTCGCGAGGGCTTGCGATTGCACTTGAAGACGGGCAAGGTCCCGGACATCGGAAAAGCAGTAAACGCGCAAGCAGACGTTGCCGTGGCGCCGCTGACCGGCGGCCACCACACGATCGAACTGAAGTCGACATCCGAGGACGACCTGTGGATCACGCGGGTGTTCGTCGACAACCAGCCGGTCCTCACCGCTCGCGACCCCCGCAACTGGAAGGGAACCGGCGGCTACACAAGCTCGACCAGTTTTGACGAGCAATTCGATTTCCCGGCCGACCAACCCGTGGTGCTTTTCCATCGCCTCTTTCGCAATCCGTCCGGCAAAAGCAACAGCGTGCCCCCACCCGCCTTCGACAACGGCATCGTCCTCTGGATCCAATAAAAGGGCAATAAAAGGGGTCAGGACTCTTTTTGGCCGAGGAGCGGAAAAGAGTCCTGACCCCTTTTGGGGAGGGACAACCGGGTTTTTGGGCCGTGGTCTAGCGTACAATGAAGTTCAATCGCGAGAGACGATCGGTATGCAGTCGCTCCGCTCGACGGGCCTCTCGAACCAGTACTCTATCGGCGCACGGCCGCCATCGCAGCGCCGCGCATCATCCGAACAATTGGGAGTCGATCGGTCATGAAGATTCGCATGGTTGATGCGGCGCTGCTAATAAGTCGCGATCGCTGGCGCCGGCGCGGCGGCTAACAGTACGCGTCGACTCCATGCGTTGCAACGCGAACATACGCGGCTTACTGATGTTGCTGGCGAGCTGGTCATTACCGACCCGGATCAGTTGCACATCCAAGCGATCGATACCGGCGAGCCGCTCCGATTTGCATGGCGAGTTTACGCACCGGGGGGACAGGCTATAGTGTTCCATTTCGGCAGCAGTGGTCAGCCCCTCGGCTCGAGCACGCATCAAGATCCCGAACCGCATGAGTCCTTCGCCAGCGTATGCTTCACCGAACAACGCCCCCCCGGACAAGCCGGCGTTTACTGCTTCTTTGAGAACACCTCAGACTTCTGCAGCTTGGCGCCGCCAGGCATGTTCGAGTTCTTGCGCGACCACTGGAACGAATTAGAAATCGAACAGCTCGGTGCGCGAGAGGTTGCCCGCGTCAAGCCGGGCGATTCAGCAACGATGCTGCGCGTAAAGCTGTCGCCGAGCCTAATGCAAAAGGCGCGCGAGAAAAACCTCGCCACTCCGACCTCAGACGGGCCGACACCGACGTGCTTTGAATGCCGCTTGGAATTGCGACCATGAGTCACCTCTTATCGGGTGAAAGCCCTGCACGAAGCCCCGGTCCGAGTGAACCATCGACGCAGAAACGCGTGGCGCAAATTGGCCTGAGCACGTTGCTGCTTGCAACCGCGTGCATCGCAGCGTGGGGAAGCACGTGGCTGAGAAACCGGCAGATCCGGCAGCTCGAGCAGCGCGTCGCTGAGCTGAAATCGCTGACTCGCGAATTGGTCATCAAGGATCGAAACCGTATCTCCGTCATCCAGCAGCAACCGCGGGCTTACGCGCAGCGGACCTGGCACTTGTACGTGCCCAACGATTCCCTTGGCTTACACCTGATCACTCGCGGCGTTCCGTCCCGGTGGCGACCGGTAACCTCCAAGCATCGCCGCTCAGTCAGATTCGCTCCACTGACCTCGGGCCGTCACGTCGTGGAGCTTAAGACGGAACCCGAGGATGGCCATTGGCTCACGCGAGTGTTCGTCGACGACCAACCGGTGATCGCTGTTCGCGAACCTCCCGGATGGAAAGGGCAAATTTACGACGAGGGTAGCTTCTTTCACAAGCAAGCCGATCTGCCAGCCGATAAGCCAGTGGCGCTTTACGACTGCAGCTTTCTCACTCCGACCAGTCCTCTGCAGGCCAAGGCGCCTGAGCCCACCAACAACGGCAAAGCGCTGTGGATCGACAAACTACCTGTCCCCTAAGCCACGCAAAAAGGGGTCAGCCACGCAAAAAGGGGTCAGGACTCTTTTCCACTCCCAGCCAAAAAGAGTCCTGACCCCTTTTTGTGCAGGGTTGGCTTGGGCTGGTACACTGTTTTAGAACGAGAATGGATCCGCACTCACTCATTCACGGCGGTCGAATCGTGAGATTTCGCATAATTGACGCGGCGCTTTTGGTGGCGACGATCGCCGGGGCAGTCGTGGCGGTCGGCACCGCTCGCATGCTGCACGGTTTGCAGGCCGAGCACGCGCGGCTCAGCCGCATGACGGGCGAGCTGGTCATCACCGATCCGGCACTGCTGCACGTGCAAGCGATCGAGACCGGCGACCCGCTTCATTTCGCCTGGCGAGTTTATGCCCCGGCGAGTCAGCTGCGCGTCTTCGAATCGACCGGCGGCCACGGGCGAAGCACCAGCACCAACAGCGACTCCACGCCGCGCGAGTTCATCGCCCGCATACGCTTTACCGCAGGCTCGAGCGCGGAACAGACGACCGTCTATAGCAGCTTCCGGAGCGGCTCCAGCCTCTGGAGCTTCGGCTCGGCCGAGATGCTTCAGTTTTTGATCGACCACCGGCGCGAAATCGAGATCGAACAACTCGGGGCGCACGAAACGGCCAGCATCAAGCCAGGCCAACCGGCGACTTTGCTGAAGATCACCGTGCCCGAGAACCTAGTCGACCAGGCTCGCCAAGCGTTCCGCGATCCCAACGCAACGCCGCTCGTTCCGAACGTCTTTGAATGTCGCGTGGAGTTCAACCCATGAAGGCGAACGTCACCGAGCCCTACTCAGGCGCGCCGGCCGATCCCAACTCACCGGTCGCGACCGGCTCTTCGCCCGCCCCCAAGCGGAAACCGCGGCGAGTTCGCCTGCCGCAACTCGGCCTCAGCACTTTGTTGCTGGCCACGGCCTGCGTGGCCGCTTGGGGAAGCGCCTGGATGAACGCGCGGCAGAGCAAACAGCTCGCCCAGCAAGTCGCTTCGATGCGCTCGCTGGCCCGCGAACTGGTGATCAAAGACCGCGAGCACATCGCCATCATCCAGCAACACGCCGAGCTGTACGATCAACAGGTCTGGCACGTCTACATTCCGAGCGATTCACTCGGACTGCATCTGGTCACGCGCAACATCCCGCCGCTGAACCGAGAAGTCGTCGATAAGCACGCCGGCCTGATCGCCACCGCGCCGCTCTCGGCCGGCCGCCACAAGATCGAGCTCAGATCGGAGCGAGGAGGCAAAGAATGGGTCACGCAGGTCTTGGTCGACGACCAGCCGGCCGTCACGGTCCGCGACCCCGAGGAGTGGAACGCCGGGCGAGGCTCCTCTGGCGGCGGCCATTTTGCCCAGCAAGCGGACCTCCCGGCCGACGAGCCGGCGGTGCTCTTCAGCCGTGTCTTCATGGTCCCCGAAGGGAAGTTGACAGCCAAATTGCCTGCCGGCCCGGGCAACGGGATCGTGCTGTGGATTGATCGGCTGGAAGGGGCTCAGCCCGCCGCGCGATGATCTGCAGAAGCGCCCAAGGAGCGGCTGCATCCCACCGAGCGCCGCGATTTTCGTGCTCGTGCTCGTGCTCGTGCTCGTGCTCGTGCTCGTGCTCGTGCTCGTGCTCGTGCTCGTGCTCGTGCTCGTGCTCGTGCTCGTGCTCGTGCTCGTTCGATTCCGAGCGCGAGCGGGCGAATTTCCATGGTGAAGACCCCTCACCCCCCGGACCCCTCTCCCCGAAGCGGGGCGAGGGGGAGGCGCGAAACGGGCTGCGCTTGCCGTATATCAGCCTCCGCTCCTCAGGTGCCCTTGACCATTGGTAGCGTTTGGCGGTACATTTGCTGGATTGCCTGACCGAGGTAACTAGGGCGCAAAACCCACCCTCGGCTGCCGCAAGCCAGCGTAGCTTCAATTGGCAGAGCACCGCATTCGTAATGCGGGGGTTGCGGGTTCGACTCCCGCCGCTGGCTCTAGGATGCATTCCCAAGAGCAGGCCCGCTCGCGGGCGACGAGACGAGGACATATGACAGGCAAGAGCGCAACAATCACTGAACCGACCCTCGATGTACGCGAACTGGTTATCTCGAACCAGTCTTTTGGTCCGGCTGAGATCAAGCAGCTCTGCAAAACGATCTCTCAAGATTATTCGCAACTGGGCGTCCTGCGCGACGCGGCGGGCGAACTGCAACAAGCCACGCGCACGCCTGCCCAGTCGGTTCGCTTGGGCGTGACCCAGTATCTCTTGGGCCGTTTTGCCGAGGCTAAGGATACCCTTTCGCACGCTGACGGCAGCGCCTTGTCGCTGTACTACCTGGCCAAGTCGTGCTTCCAACTGGAACAGTACCCCGAAGCGATCGAGTACTACCAAGCCGCGCAGAACGCCGGCTATGATCGCGACGAGTGCAACATCGGTATGGCCGAAGTGCATCGCTATGCCGGCCGTCTGCAGGAATCGATGA
>JBQCEI010000373.1:0-6265 GCA_051960375.1 Aureliella sp.
TTGCTTCCTGCGGCGGTGAAATGCACCGCCACGGCAGGCTTGGCTTCTCTGTCGTAAGTGCGTTCGACCGTCGCGATGTCCGCGTTCACCAGAATCGGTTCCTTGGCGACGTACACGGTTCGATCCGTCCCGAACACCGTCAGCGGTTCCATGCCTTCACTGGGAGTCTCGGAGGCTGCTCTCCACTGGATGTCAGTCACCGTAGAAACAGGCGCCCCGGTACCGCAGCCCCCAGCGAGCATCAAAACCATGGCCAACCCAAGTAGAACGAATCTCATGCCGCCTCAGTCCTAATCCAAATCGTAGTGCCCGCGAAGCTTGCCACACCGTTTGCATTCGAAAACATAAGCATTGATGACGCTTCCAAGCGTGTCCCAGCTGTCCGGTTCCACGCCCTCGACCGCCGAATAGTATAGCTTTTCGGCCGATCCGCCAGGAGCGCGCTCTTCAAACTGCTCGCGCTGCCACTGGCCGACGAAGGTCATCGGATACTGGCAACAGAACAGCCAGCATTCGCCTTGCCAGGTGCTGTAGGTGGGTGTTCGAAGTAGTTCGAACATGGCCGCCTGCGGCATCCGAACGCCGATCCAATTTTCTTCAGCGTTGAGCACGACTGCTTCGAACTGATTTTGCTGCAATCCCGGCACGCCGTGCGTGATTCCGGTGAACGCCTGTTCGAAAGTAATCATGCCGAACTCGGTGTCTTTGGTCAGTGCCGCCTTGCCGGCCCGCAGGCAGGCATAGCAAATCTTGGGCTCCTTCTTGGTGGCGACAGCTTCCGGGAAGGGAATGAGCGAGCCGCAGCGGCGACAGTTCGCGGACGCCTTGGCCTCGACTTTCAATCCATTTTCGATCGAACACGCTGGGCAGGGAATGATGAGAGCCGCCCCGGCGCCGAGCTCAAAACAATGCGCATCTGCGGCCCCGCAGATCCGGCACGTGCCGCGGCCGGCATAGTCCGAACCGTCCGACGGCTCGACCGGCGCTTCGTGCAAAGGGAATGGGATGCCCAGGTCGCTGAACGTAGTCATATGCGTTCCTGTATCCCGACTTGTAAGGTCGCCTCTATCGGCCGCGGGGACCTGGGCACGTTCCCTCTTGGAATCTAAGGCTCGTCAACGTACGGAACCGGCTTCGCCATCTGCCGCCACTTCTGGCGCTGCTCGGGCGTCAGCACATCTAAAGCAGCTTTATACGCGTTCTGATGAAACGCGCGCGTGTCCCGTTCCATGGCAACCGGATCGAACCCCTTTCCGCTCTTGATCTCGTCTTGAAACGGTTGCAACTGTGCCCGAAGAGCAGCTTGGATCTCACCGATCTCCTGCTTCTGTTTGGGCGTCAGCTCTAATGCAACCTGCACTTCGCGCAAGGCAAATGCCCGTACCTGCAGCCCTTGATAGACAATCCGCATGTACTCATGGAGCTGCTGGGCATCGAGCACCGCCTTGATCGGTTCAATGGCCTGGTCCAACGCAATCGGGATCGGGTTGGCCTCAATCGCATCGAGCTGTGCGATTTGCTCGTCGCTCAGATCCAATTCTTGTTGGATAGAAGGCACCGAAAAGATTGCGAGCAACTGCAGCATCCCCACCTTGGGTTCCGCGCCTGCCTCCGGCTCGAGCGGCGCAGCCCGCATACGCATGCTGCAGAACAGTGCGGCGCATAGCCCGAGCGACAGACACAGGCAAAGTTTGCGAACGGGTACTCGTTTCATTGCCTTTCCTTTTGTTGGGTAGCTTTGTAAGCGAGTATCGAAAAACATTCAAACACAGAGTCACAGAGGACACAGGGCCTTTGCGGGCCTCTATTTTAGCTGGATCGCGTCGTGCGGCGCGTAGGGATTTTCGAGATCAGCCATGAGCGTGTGTCCTACCAAGGGACGCCGAGGGACCGGGGCTAACTTGCGCGTCCTTGGTGTCTTGGTGTCTTGGTGTCTTGGTGTCTTGGTAGTTCAACAGGTCGATGGAACCACCAAGAAACGAAGACATTAAGGCAAGAAGGAAGACAATAAGCTGCGGCGTGGGTTGGCCCCGCGCTTGCGCGTCGGGTTACCTTACCCGGTCAGGTCTGCACGCCGAGCAAACGCAAAAACCAAGGCCCGGCGCCCGCTACCAGAAACAGCAGTGGAACGATCCCATACCGCACGATGGAAAGGTCCATTTGCGTCGGACGCATGGGCCGCCGGAACAAGATGATCCACACCGTCGCCCACTGACAAAGGAATGCAACCCAGAACGCGCGATGCGTTTGTCCGTAATCGAGAACCAGTGCGGTCAAGACCGCGAGAACCGCCTGAATCATCAGTCCCGTCTTGAACGCCGCATTGTACTGAGGCGAATAGTCGCGCCAGTTGTGTCCGCGATCGTGCAGTTCGCTTGACACTGCCGGTGATCGGGGCTCGGGTGGTTGATACGGGTTGTCGGTTGTCATGGCGTTTCTCGGCAGCTTCCGAGATGGGCCCTTATTCCAAGTCCAGGAAAAGTTCGCACCAGCGACTGCCGCCACAGTGGATGCGTTTCTTCTCCTTAGGCTTGAGCATCGTCTGGAGCACCACCGATTCGGCCCGCACGATTTCCGTTTCCGGTTCATCGGTCGCTACGGCGTTAGCCAGGCGGATCTCCAAGGAAACGCGTTTCTGTCCCTCGGCAGCTTCTTCAATCGAACCGGTGATTCGAGTCCCCACCGTGATCGGTTCGTCGAGTTGCCGGCCGAAGGCCTGAGGGCGAGCTCGCATCTTTGCCGGCGCCTCTCCGCCTGCCACCGCCTCGAGCTTTCCGCCGAAGAACGCTCGAACGGTTTGGTCGACCAGCGTCTTCTCCGGCTGCCCCTCATCGAACAGACGGATGCTCAGCGACGGGCGAGTGCCGAGATTGGCTGGGTCCGCGGACCGCTTCCAGACGTATACGAGTTTGTTGCGTCCCGGCGCGAGTGAGTCGGGGCGCGCAATGTGAACTTCGCCAGCTTCATCTTTTGTCCATTCCGTCCCGCGGGCAATGGTCAACGTATCGCCCTCAAGGCTCAGCAACCCGACGAATGATATCTTGCCGGCTTTGTCCACGAAGGTAGCTGCGGCGGGATCGGCGTTCTCGTTCACGGCCGAAAGCTGATAAACGTGATCGCCGTTGGTCGTTTGCACGGTCCACTTGTCCTGCTCGAACGTCGAGGGGCCGTATGCCGACAGCCCGCTTGGCCGTCCATTGAAGTTCACCTCGATAGGCCGCCATGTCCCCTGAAGCTTCGACAAGAGCGAGTTAGCCGGCGCCTTCGCCGGCTCAGGCTGCTGCCCGTCGAGTGAATGGATGATAAAGAGCGTTACGAGTATCGCCCCTGAAATGTAACTGGATCGACTAATTTTCTCTCCAGTTGAATAAGAAGCGGCCACTACTAGGTTTTCTCACCACCCGCCGCGCGTCATTCGGGTCGACCGCCGGCATCGTCGACTCTGCTCTTTCGAACCAAGACACGAAGATTATAGAGGTGAGCAGAGGTAAGCCACGGAGGTGCCTGCACCTGTTGACGCAACTTACAAGCCGAACAGCAGAGAGTCAGCCAGTTCCTCCAATGCCCGCTCGTACTTCGTCATGTATCCCCACTTCACGCCCCATTTATGTGCGTCTCGCACATCCAGCGTGACTCTCGTTTGGTTTTCCTGCACTTCTTCGATTTTGATGGTAGCCCGCTTGGGCAGTGTGGCTTTGGGTACCCACAGCTCGCCGAGCAATCTTGACACCAAGAGCGAACCGAACTTGCACTCAAGACCAGTGTCGTTCGAGCCGACGACCCTCCCTTTGAGGAGTGATACCTTGGATGTCAAAGCACTTCTGACTTCCGAGACCGATTTCGCCACGGTCATTTCTAAGTGGACTGGTTTTACACTGCTCATCAGTTTCTCATTTCATCGCATCACGCCGAGGATCCCCGGCCGCCAGGGTCGACTCATCGCTCGCATGCGCGCCTTGGGCGGCTTGACCTGTGTGGAGTTGTAATTCGCTTCGTGGCAGGACTAAAACGTGACCAGTATATCGCTCGTCGCGGCCGGTTTCACAGTCGCCATCTTCTTTTGCATGTGGTTTCAAGAGCAGCCGCAGCCAAAATCACAATGAGTCGTCGACCGGGCGTAATGTCGAAACATGCGCACGACACCCGTGCGATTTCGCGTTATCCTTTCCGCAACGAGGGCACGTAATTGGATGTCGATCAATGGAACCAGCAACCAGGGCACGATTGCAACCGGGACACCAGAGCTTGCCCTCTAACGAATCCAGTCGCAACAGGTAACCGGTCGATTGATCGCAGATTTGTTGGATGACTGCAGTATTATGCGAAAGGAATTTGGAAGCAGCGACGCAGCGCTGATTTTCGCGGAGCCAGTTTCGAAATGAAATGCGATCGAAGTCAGTTCCAATCGACAAATGCACCAAGCAACTCGGGCAGAAGTAAATATCGACCGGAGTCTTTTCGCCTCCGTCCGCGATGCATTCAAAGCTCGCCCACGGACTCCATTGGTGACCACAGTCGGGACAAGAAGCGTCGAATTCCCAAGGCATCGTGTTGGCCCATTCGAAAAAAGCGGCTGCTCGGGGCTCGCGTACGGCAAGTGATCCTAAGTCCTGCCAGAATGGCGACACCCTGCCAGCTCGCGCCCGAACGCAACTTGAAAGTGCACCGGGCACGGCCGATGCATCCAAGGCAGCGATAAAACCTGGTGGCCGAACTGTAGCACAGCAGGCCCTTGCTGTGCAGCACCCGGCAAGTCGGCCAGCCCGCACCCAGAACCTCTTCTCTGGCTGCGCAGCAGCCTCAAAGACAGAGATGGCACGTCGGCCGCAGTGGCGGGTTCTGCACATCAGCGGCCTGATGTGCCACAGTTCGGCTGGCGGCCTTTTTGCGTCGCCCCAAAACACCCTCGGCCGTGCAAAGGGATAAGGATGCTTCATTGGGTATCGGGCCCGCGTTGTCCGTCAAACCCACATTCGAAATTCTGTTCTGGCTCGTCGACGTTCTTCGTCCCCGGTTGTCACTGACGATCCGCATCTACCGGATTCATGCCACTGGAATGAGTCACGGTCATCACTCCGGTCGCGGGTGTGGGAGATGCTACGACTTTATCTCGATTGGGAAGAGTCAGTAGCTCGACGACATGTCCATCGAAATCTTTCATCACGGCACGTCTGCCCCACTGGCTATCAGAAACCGGGGATACCAGTTCAGCGCCGATTTCGACGAGCAGCGGGACAATCGAATCGACGTCGTCCACCGAAAAGCCGATTCGAGTTCCGATCGTTGGCGGATGGTCGCCCAGCGGGTAAAGCTCAAAAACAAAGCCGTTGATACTAGATGTGTAGTGCTCCGGCCCTCGTCCATGGCGATGTTTGGTAAACAACATCCCCATCTGGGAATAGAACTCGGCCGCACGATCGATGTCGCTCGACCGCAACACAATCAGGTTCATCATTGGGGGCGCTGCAAACATTGCGTCTTTTGCGTTTGTCGGTTCGGCTCTGATCGCGATCAATCAATCAGCCATAAATGCGTTGCCATAATGACCGCGAAGGAAACGAGACTGACGGCAAGAAAGGACACGGTAACCGGCGCCGGCCTAAGAATCACCGCAAGCAACGAAAAAGCGGCAGCGTACATCAGAGCCAGCATTGCATGATCGAGCAGCACCTTCAAATCGGCCGCATGATCCCAGGGGCCGTTTCCCGTACGTTGATAGTAGGCGATGTCGTCCGGCATTCGATCGCTAGTGGCAGCGTTCCACCAAGTGTAACCCAGCACCAGGCCGCCGTAGACGAGGGTGCTGAAGGCGACAATGGTAGACCATCGCGCCAGCCTACGCGGCAGCGAAAGCGCAGAGGTGTGGACAGAAGATTCGGTTGGAGACATTCGTCGATCCGTTGGCTATGCGGCGCTCAACAGGCGATCATCGGTCGGATTGTACGCGTCTCAGGATGAGCAATTCGTTTCTGTTGTCCGGGGATGAGACGAAATCCTTTGGGAGTTCCGCTGGATTCTTCGGATCGTCGCTGTGCCCTAAGCAGATGCGCAGGGTATCGCCTGCAACCTCGAAGATACCGCGATGATGGAGCCCCGTTTCAGGCCCGGGACTGTCCGTTGCCGTTTTCAGCTCGATAACCTTCCGCCCGTCGGCGGTTGAAAAGGAGCAGTCGAATACGTGCGTGGGCGCTGGCGCCCGCGCTTCCCCAGGCGTACTCATTCGCATGAGCAACTGCTCGGGCGTAAACTGCAGTTTCACCCAGAC
>JBQCEI010000374.1:0-2916 GCA_051960375.1 Aureliella sp.
CTGGCCTGATAAAAAGTTGTCGTATGCGGTTAGGAGAGTGTTCTCAAGTTTGTTGCGCACCTGCAGGCTATTAATGCGGCCCGGAGGGCCCGCCGTCAGTAGCCCGGGGCGGAAGCCCCGGGGAATGCGAGAGCGCAAGCATCGTCCGCCCCGGGAGGGCCGGCGTAGGGACGCTAAACCGCCTACGCCGGCCCCTCCGGGGCGGAAATTGCCATGGGCCTGCTTCGTCCCCGGCGCTTCCGCCGGCTTCCGCCCCCGGCTACTGACGACGGCCCCTCCGGGGCGAATCTGAGCCGCTGTGCTTTTGCGCTGCGCAACGAGACTTGGTTCTAGCTATCCAAACCATCACGTCGTTTTTATCATTCCAGGGGTGGGGGTGAGGGGCCGCAGCGGAGATATGCTCAGCCTTGGCAGAGCAATGGTTCGTCGGGCTCTGTGGCGGGTTCGTCCCTCGCTTACGCGTCGGGTTACAAGAGACTTTCGGGGCCCCTACATCTTTCTCACGCGAAAGAGTTGCACGCTGGCACGAGAGTTATTTCGTAGATTCTTCAGTCGCGCTCTGGCCAATGACGTAACAGGGATACAATCGACCACGGGCCAGACGAGACCATTGCGGGAGCTGAATGGATGCCGGGCGAACAGAATTGGATAGGCGTAGCGCGGCAAACCCTGCGCGCCTCGGAGGTCGATTTCTTCCAGGTCAAGCCGTGGCGCTACTGGGCCGATTTTGTGCTCAGTCTCGTGCTGGCGTATTCGATGGGCAGCCTGTTTTTGATGGCACCGCTGGGCTCGGTGTGGCAGTGGCTGGCATATCCAGTCGCGGTCTTTTGGCTCTATCGCCTGGGCTCGCTGGTGCACGAAGTATGTCACCTGGGGCGGCAGGAGATGCGGGCGTTCAAGGTCGCTTGGAACTTGCTGGCCGGCGTGGTGACGCTATCCCCATCGCCGTTCTTCACGCGTCATCACCGCGATCATCATTCGTGTCGCCTCTATGGCACGCATCGCGATCCTGAGTACGTCGTGAATTTTTATCGCCTGACCGGTCCGTGGGGCGCGATGCAGTACGCGGTGGAAATTGCTTTGATGCCGCTGGTCGTGTTCTTGCGTTTTCTGCTCGCGCCGCTGACGTTCCTGCACCCCGGCTGGCGGCGCTTCATGTTGCGGCGCGGCTGTTCATTGACGCTCAACTGGCGTTATGAACGCAAAGTCGATGCGTTCGATCGCCGCGTGCTGACCGTGATCGAAGTGCTGTGTTCGCTGCGAGCCTGGATGATTCCCATCGCGGTCGTGGTTGGCTGGAGCGACTGGACGCGGTTGCCGCTGTTGTATGTGCTGGCCGTCGGCGTGGTGGCGCTCAACCAGTTGCGGCTGCTGGGCGATCATCATCTAACCAGCGACGGCGCAGCGATGCCGATCGACCATCACATTCTCGATTCGTGCAATTACACCGCCCCCGATCTAGGCGCTTGGTTGCTGTGTCCCTTTGCGATTCGCTACCACGCGCTGCATCACATGTTTCCGTCGCTGCCGTACCACAATCTGGCCGCGGCACATGCGCATCTGAGCCGCCAGCTGCCGGCCGATTCCCCTTATCACTCGCTCAGCCAGCCGAGCTGGTGGTCGGTGGCCCGGCACGCGTTTCGCCGACATCAGCGGGAGGCGCTGAGCGCGACGTAAAGTGGTTCGATCTTCTTGTAACCCGACGCGTAAGCGAGGGACGAACCCGCCACAGTGCCAGACAAACCACTGTTTTTCGCCGCGGGCTGAACACATCTCCGCTCCGGCCCTCACCCCCCCGGCCCCCTCTCCCCGAAGCGGGGCGAGGGGGAGCGGAGAACATAGGCTAATTGTTCGCGGGCGTGTGTTGGTCTGACACAGGCTTGCCGGTCTCGGCGAGGAACGCCAGGGTCTCGGAGCGCGACATGTAGGATCCGCGGGCGAGGACCTCGCCGTCGGCGTCGAGGACGAAGATAGCCGGGATGGTGTGCACCGAGTAGCGATCGGCAATTTCCGCGGTCTGTGGATTGTCGACGTCGATGTGCACCGGCACGAAGGCGGCCGCGACCGACTTGCCGACTTCGTCGTCGGACCAGACGTTGCGCTTCATGTTGTTGCAAGGCCCGCACCAGGTGGCGCTGAAGACGAGCAACATCGGCTTGCCGCTCGAGCCGACTTCGGCCAGGGCCGCGTCGAAGTCTTCTCGCCAGGCGATCGCCCCTTTGGGCGGCTCGGTCCCCGAGACTCGATAGTACAGATCCTGCACCTCGGGCCACTGAATGTAGAGCATCAACACGACGAAGAGGCCGATCGGCCAGAGGACGGCGCTGAACGGGCTGGACTTGGGGCGCTGGGCGGGTGGAGGTGAGTCGGCGTTGGCGGCCATTCGGGATGTTCCTCGTCGCGGGAAATGCGTAAAACGAGCCGTGCCGACGCCAAGCTCAACCGGGGCTCGCGGCGGCCTGCCCTACCTCTTACTCTATCGGTCCGGAGCCCGCCGGCAATCCAACCGGCCGACCGCCGCGGGGGGAATTGTTGACTAGTCGTGAGGTTCCGATATATTTGAGTGGTGAGGGCAAGTGCGTAATGTGTGCAAAGATGAAAACGAAGTTGACTAGTCTGGAAGCGTTGGCTCAAGCGGCCGAGTGTCTCAAGACGCTCGCCCATCCGCATCGGCTGCGGATGGTGCAAATGATGCTGCAGGGGCAGTACACCGTAGGCGAAATGGCTGAGGCGTGCGAGATCCCCAGCCACATGGCCTCGGAACATCTGCGGCTGATGCAGCGCTGCGGATTCCTGAAGGCCGACAAGCAGGGCCGCTTCGTCTACTACGCGGTCGTCGAGGAGCACCTGGGCAATATCATGGCCTGCATCGAAGCCCGCTTCGGCGTCGACGCGGTGCGCTGATCCTGAGCTTTT
>JBQCEI010000375.1:0-10218 GCA_051960375.1 Aureliella sp.
GATCGCAGCTCTTTTCTTCGCTCCCCCTCGCCCCGCTTCGGGGAGAGGGGGCCGGGGGGTGAGGGGCTGGAGCGGAAATATGTTCGACTCAACAGAGCAACCATGGACTGTTCGGCCTTTACGGCGGGTTCGTCCCTCGCTTACGCGTCGGGTTACAAGAAAATCCCAGCTTCAAAACTATCGCGTCGCCTTATTTCGCCGAGCAACCATCCACTGCGATCATATCCCTCGGGCGCGGCGGCGGTTATTGGACCTTAGGCCAATAGCGCTCCACTCCCCTTCGCGCCTTCGCATGAGAAACGAAAGCTCTCGATCGCGCGAGAAGCGCGAAGGCGCCAAGTTCAGTGGGGCGGTCGGCACTCATGGGCCACCGCCGAGGCGAGCACTTTCAGCAAGGCTTCGTCCTCGAAGGGCTTGTGCAGGAACGCGAGGGCGCCGCCGGCGAGTGCCGCTTGCCGGGCGCGCTCGTCGTCGTGAGCCGAGATAAA
Organism: Aureliella sp.; assembly: GCA_051960375.1. Classification (GTDB taxonomy): domain Bacteria; phylum Planctomycetota; class Planctomycetia; order Pirellulales; family Pirellulaceae; genus Aureliella. The sequence continues at coordinate 489 of JBQCEI010000375.1, forward strand.
GACGAGAGGTACATGCTTGCCGCCTTCTGCCAGCCGCTGTTGCAGTTCCAGGCCGCTCATGCCCGGCATGCACAGATCGACGATCAGGCAGTCGGGCAGCGGCAGATCGGCGCCGAGAAAATCTTCGGCGCTGGCGAACGTCCGAGTCGCCATTCCGGCCGAGCGAATCAGCCGCGCTAGCGCTTTGCGTACGGAAGCATCGTCGTCGGCGACAAAGATGATGGGCTGTGACACGTCTTAGACCTTAGATCCAGATCCGACTCCCCGCTTTCCCGATAAGGATAGTCAAAGCGGCTGTTTCGGAACCTTGGCCTTTGGTCTTAGATCGAGCGCCTTCTTATCCTCCGCGCTCTCCGCACCTCCGCGGTAAAAACTGCTCACTCACGCGGCCCGGGAGGATGGTAGAATCAGCCGCTTCGGTACCACGGCCCTTTCCCTCTTGCTCTTCTACTGGACGACTTGAAGATACTTATGCATCGCCGCCAATTCATTGCCGCATCCGCCGCTGCGTCGCTCATTTCCCAAATAGCGGTCTGCTCGAGACTTCGGGCTGCCGCCGCTGGAGATAAGCCTCGAATCCTTCTGCGTTCCTCATGGCAGACGGACAACATCGGCGACATCGCGCATACGCCCGGCGTGCTCGCGCTGTTGGAGAAGTATCTGCCGGAAGCCGAGGTCGTGCTCTGGCCGAGCAATTTGGATAACGGTGTCGATGCGCTGCTGCTTTCCCGGTTCCCGAAGCTCAAGCTGGCCCGGAGCGCCGACGAGCTGAAGAACGCATTTGATACGTGTGACTTTTTACTGCACAGTTCCGGCGCTTCGCTCGTAGCTGAGAAAGATGTGGTCCGCTGGAGCGAGGCGACCGGCAAGCCCTATGGCATCTATGGGATCACTCTTTCGCCGACCAATTCCGCTTCGACGGTCGCCACGCCGAAAGCGGCGATGGCCAAAACGATCAAAGTGTTGAGCGACGCGCGATTCGCCTTCTTCCGCGACTCCAAATCGCTCGCCTTTGCCAAGGAACAAGGCTGCACCTGCCCGGTGATGGAATTCGCTCCGGACGGCGCCTTTGCTTGCGATCTGCGGGATGATGCCAAAGCCGAAGCCTTCCTTAGCAAGCACGGCCTGCAACAGGAAAAATTCCTGTGTTGCATTCCTCGTTTGCGCTATACGCCTTACTGGACGATCCCCGCCAAAAAAAGCAAGTTCGATCCGGTCAAAAACGCCCGGAACGAGCAAATGAAGGAGCACGACCACGCTCCGCTGCGGCAGGCGATCATCGAGGTGGTTCAGCAAACCGATTTGAAGGTCCTGATCTGTCCCGAAGATCAAACGCAGATGCAGGTCGGCAAAGAATTGCTGTATGACCAGCTGCCCGCTGGCGTTCGCGACCGCGTCGTCTGGCGCGAACACTATTGGTTGACCGGGGAAGCGATCAGCACATACGTCCGCAGCGCGGGGCTGTTCGGCAATGAAATGCACTCACCGATCATGTGCATCGGTCACGGCATTCCGGCGATCGTCTGCCGCTGGGCCGAGCAGACGACCAAAGGTTACATGTGGAAGGACATCGGCCTAGGCGACTGGCTGTTCGATATGGACGATGAATCCGACGTTGCCCGGGTAGTCCCCGCCGTGCTCGCGATCGCCCAACATCGAGAAGCAGCGCGGGCCAAAGCAGCCGAAGCTCGCCAGTTCGTGCACAAACGGCAGAAAGAGACGATGGCCCAGCTCGCGATGGAGCTGGCGTGACCTACGGCAGTCAGCCGAAATACCTGAACGCAGGTTCAACGCGAAACTTTCGCTGGCTCGCCAGGCCAATGCGCCTAGCGTTGTATCGGCAAACGCCTATGATGAGCGGAAATAGCGTCGCCTAATCGCTGATGCGTACGGGGGAACCATCCGCTCTGTTGAGGTCAGTCGGCTAAAGGCCGCCTGATTTATCCGGAGCAGGGGCGCAGGTATCGCTCGCGCGACACCGGAGGATTTCCAACTCTAGCCCGCCAGCTAACCTCGTCGGCCGAGTGCAAAGCGTATTTGCATTCATGGAAAGCAGCTGCTGTAGCTTGCTGGCGCTCATAATTTGCTGAGGCACTGTGATGCTGACTTGTTTGCGAGCGTGAAGTCCTGCGGGAGCATGCTGCGGTTTGGCTGTCTATCCGAAGCGTCTACTCGGCAACCAACTCTGCGATCCCGTCTAGGCGACTGCTGCGCATGCGCGGGGCCGTGGGCTCACGCGATCCAAGCTCTACCGGCTCATCGTGCCTAACCATAAGGGTTGCTCGTCATCGTGACCAATAGTGAAGGTAGCGAGAGCTCGAGGCCGGAGCCTCAGCCTCCATCGGAGCCGGCCACCGGAGCACCTGGCCGTGTGGCGGCCTCTAGGGCGCAGGCGTCCTCTCATCGAACTAAGAGCCTGTGGGTGCGCATCCGCGAAGCCACCGGCACCGTCTACGGCGATATCGGCACGTCGGTGCTCTACACCGTGATGGAGATTACGCGTGAGACAATTCGCCTGAAACATGCTCATCTGCCGGAAGACGAGGTCGCTCGTTTGCTCGAACGCGGCGGCGCCAATCTCGTTGATCGGGCCGATTTACTGGGTGGGTTAAGTCTCGTTTTCTGGGCTTTGATCCTCCTCACCGTCAAATACGACCTCTTGGTTATGCGCGCCGATGATCACGGCGAGGGGGGCACGTTCGCGCTCTGGGGATTGCTGCTGGGGTATACCGGCAAAGTCGTCGGACTGACCTTCCTTGGTTATCTAGTCGTCGCGGCGGCGGGACTCTTGGCCGCGGACGGGATCATCACGCCGCCGATCAGCATGTTAGGCGCATTTGAGCCTTTGGGCGAGACGCCCGCGATCATCGTCACGGCCATCTGCCTGTTTGCACTTTTTAAAGCCCAGTGGCGCGGCACGAGCAAAGTCGGTGGATTTCTCGGCTGGTTCATGCTCCTGGTTTGGTTTCCGTGGATCGCCGTCAAGGGCTTGCCTTGGGTCGTGGCGCACCCCGAAGTTTTCCAAGCGGTCAACCCGATGTATGGTCTGCATTTCCTGCTCAGCTTTCCGAGCGCGGGAGCCTTTGTCGTCCTGGGCGTCGTCGTACTGGCGATCACCGGCGGCGAGGCGAAGTATGCCGACATCGGGCACTTCGCCGTTGCAGGTGCCGAGCAGGTCGAGGAGGGTCAAAGCGTTGACCCTCGCAACTCCGGGCGCAGGCCGGTTACCATCGCCTGGTTTTGGCTCGTGCTACCGTGCTTGCTGCTCAACTACGCCGGTCAAGTCGGCTACATGCTCGACCAAGGCGTGCCGCCGCGGGCCAACAGTTATTATGCGCTCACGCCTCAAGTAGGCAGCGAACTGATCGACAAGCTGATCCTGGGCGGGGATCTCATCATTTCTGCCATCGCGGCCTTTATCGCATCCCAGGCGCTGATCACGGGGTTGTTTTCGATTACCAAGCAGGCCATCGCCTTGGGCTTCATGCCGCGCTTTGAAGTGAAGTACACCAGCCATGAAGCCGACGGCCAAGTCTATTTGCCGGCCGTCAACTGGCTTATGTTCCTGGGCTGTCTGTGGGTTACGCTGATGTTCCGCAATGCCGGAAATCTGGCCGCCGCCTACGGCATCGCCGTGACCGGCACGATGGCCATTACGACTTTGATGTTCGGAAACGTAGCCTATTATCGCTGGCGCTGGTCGCTCCTGCTGGTGATCGTCGTCTGTTTGCCGATTCTCTGCATCGATCTGCTTTTCTTCGGCAGCAATTTGCTCAAGCTCGCCAGCGGTGGCTACTTCCCGGTGATGATCGCTACGGTGTTGGTGGCCATCATGCTGACTTGGCAATGGGGCCGCACGCAGATTGGAGCTGCCTTCTATCGCTTCGGCGTTGAAGGGGGCAAGCAGGTCGACTGGCTGCTTGCCTTGCGCGACATGTTGGATGACTTGGAAATCGCTTTGAAAGAGCAACTGTTACACGCGCGGATGCTCGTTCAGGGACGTCGGCGCCTGGTCGAGAGCGACCGGGCGACGGTGTTTATGTGCTCCAGGCCGATTCGCTCTCAAGATGACTTTGTACCGGTGGCCATGCGAGTTTTTCTCAAGAAATACGGGGTCTTGCCGTCGCATATCGTCTTTATGCATATCAGGCAAATTTCTCAGCCGATCTACCACTCGGCAGCTCGTTACGAGGTGATTCGCCTGGGGCATGGGATCGATTCGATCACGGCTACCTACGGCTATCTCGAGCAGCCTGATGTGCGCCGCGCGCTCAAAGACCTTCAAGCGGCTCGGAAAATCGAAGTCGCTCCGGAACGCTGGATCGTCGAGGTCGGAGAAGAGGATGTCATTGTCGATCCCGATTTGCGTTTGTTCCCGAGATTACGTGTTCTCTTCTTCAGATGGATATTGAAGCAGTCGACCCCAGCTCACAAGTATTTTGGACTGGTCTATGACGCGGCTCTCTCCAAAGAAACGATTCCGATCGTGTTCCATCCACACGGAGCAGAAGTGGCTCTGCCGGAGCTGGAGATCGAGTCGACGTAGACGAGGGGCCTTCTCAAGTGGCGGAGCGAGCACAGGCGGTCAAGTAGAGGAGTTGCGAAGTGGCCCACTTAAAAGACAAGGCGCGCGGACTTCTTTGGATCGCTGCCGCTATGGCCGCGATAGCCTTCTTTTTCACAGTGGTGTATCTGCGAGGGCGGCCCGGGCCGGCCGAACAAATCGCCCTCAAGGCCCATCGCCTGGAGCTCGTCCACGCGGTGCGAGTTGCTGTAGCTGCAGTGTCCGAGGCGCAAAACGGTGCCATCATGGCAAACGCAGACGAAGATACCCGGTATTTCATAGCACGAGCGCAGGCGGCAGCTACCTACGTCGACAGCAACCTGAAAGATCTCGACAACACGCTGAAGAAACACGGCAACCAGCGACAGCTCGAGCTGATGAACCGAGTCAAACAAGCCATCGCCGAGTTCGAGCGGCTGGACAAGCAGCTCCTGGAATTGGCATCCCAGAATTCGAATCGCAAGGCTTATGCGCTGGCCACAGGGCCCGCCGCAAAACATCTGAAAGAAATGAATTCGGTGCTCGCGCATATTGCCGCAACGCATAGAGAAACTTCCTCCAGCGATCGTCCGATTGATCGCCTGGCCGACGAGACGCGAATCGCAGTGCTGCAAATCCAGGTTTTGCTTCTGCCTCATATTGCCGAAGAAGACGAAAAGCAAATGGACGAGCTCGAGTCGCAAATCGCCCGCGAAGACCAGAAGATAGAGAAGAACCTAGACGCATTGACCGCTTTGCTGGCCCAAGACGACCCATCGGACGTCGACCAAGCGCGGGCGCTCTATGCGGACTTCAAGAAAACGCGGGCTCAAATCATTTCGCTCTCGCGCAAAAATACCAACGTGCGGTCGATTGCACTCGCACTCAACGAGAAACGCAAGGCGATGTTGGCTGTCGAAGATGCGCTAGGGGCGCTTCGCCAAGCCGTCGAGTCGGAAAAAATCATCACGACAATCCCGCAGCGTCAATGAACTGCACCGGAGCAGGCTGCTAAGTCCGCTTCGGGACGACCCGTATCCGCCCGCCCGCGATTGAGCCGGCCCGCAGCAGAGGACCAACACCGGTAGCGACCTTTCTTCAGCGAGGTGACGTATGCCATACGATTGTGTTGTCGCAGTCTATAAGAACTACGACAAAGCCCATGTCGGACTGCAGGTGCTCGACATGCGAGGCTTCACGGCCGACAGCGTTTCGGTGATTTCGGGAAGCGACCAAGAAAAGATTGTTCAAAGCGAATGGTTGCGACGTCGTCAGGATGCGCCAGCGAGCTCGAGCGAACAAGGCGATACGCGGGCCGCATACTTTTCGCTGGTTGCAGCACAAACCATCTTAGGAATGGCACTGGGGCCGCTTCTCGTAGTGGGACCGCTAGCCGCCCTGGCTTTTGGCGGCGGCGTCGCAGCCGTTCGCTCAATCGGTTCGGCAATCAATCCGCAGGTCCCCGAAGGCATGGGACGGACCTACGAGCAGTTTCTTCGCGACGGCTGCGTCTTAGTGATCGTGTACGCATCGGGCGACCAACTGATCGAAGCGGCTAGCGGACTCAAAACCACAGACACCTTAAGTTTGGAAACATACCGAGTGGACGCTCAATCCGAGCAGCCGCAGAGCTGAGTCTGGCCCGCTAGTCTGGCTCTTGAGCAGCGACAGCGTCCGCTCCTATTTGAGAAAGCTACCAATCGCGCAGATAGGACTTGGTCGCGACTCGGCCAACGAGCGAATCTTTCGCATGTGAGTGCGAATAGTCATTCAGGTAACCCGTCGACGCAATGTCAGCAAGGAGATGGACATGTGCTATGCACGATCGTTCGCATGCGTGGTGGTCGCGATCATCCTATGTATGTCCGCAGTCGGGCAGGGGCGAGCCGACGATCGCTCATTGGAGAGAGAGATTCGCAAGAGAGCCGCTGCGGTCGAAAAGAAGTTGATTGCGTGGCGCCGGGACATCCATGAGCATCCGGAGCTCGGTCAGCAGGAGACGAGAACATCACACTTGGTTGCCGAGCATCTGCGAGGCCTCGACCTGGATGTCACCACGGGCATCGCCCGTACCGGCGTGCTCGGCGTTTTGAAAGGCGCCAAACCAGGTCCCATCGTCGCCCTGCGCGCCGATATGGATGCGCTTCCGGTTGAGGAACCAGAGGGACTCCCATTTGCGTCCAAAGTGAAGGCAGAGTACCACGGCCAGACCGTGCCTGTGATGCATGCGTGTGGGCACGACGCTCATACCGCCATACTCATGGCTACTGCAGAGGTGCTGGTGGGATTGCGGGACGAAATGCCGGGCACGGTGATGTTCATTTTTCAGCCTGCCGAGGAAGGGCCGAGCCTGTTTTCGGCATCGGCCGGCAAGGCCTGGGGAGCGAAACGCATGCTCGAGGAAGGGCTGTTCAAAAAGATGAAGCCCGATGCAATCTTTGCTTTGCATGTCATGCCTGGACCGTTGGGCCAAATTAGCTACCGCAGCGGTCCGACCGCAGCCAGCAGTGACACTCCCGAAATCACCGTTACCGGCAAACAGGGGCACGGCGGCATGCCGTGGGATACCGTAGACCCGATCACGACATCCGCGCTGGTGATCTCAGGCCTGCAAACCGTGGTCAGTCGAAAAGCCAGGCTTACCGACTCACCCCTGGTCGTTACGATCGGGACGATTAACGGCGGAACGGGCCCGAACATCGTTCCCGACAAAGTGAAAATGACCGGGACCATTCGGGCGTACGATCAGAAGGTGCGAGAGCAGGCCCATCGCGACATTCGGCTCGCCGCCGAGAAAATCGCTGAAAGCGCGGGGGCGACCGCTGCAGTGACCATCACGAAGATGTACGACACAACCATTAACGACGAAGAACTCACCGCCAAGATGGCTCCTGTGCTGAAGCGGGCCGCCGACGGACGGGTCGCCCAGATGCCGCTCATTGGCGCATCCGAAGACTTCTCGTTCTTCGCCGAGCAAGTTCCCGGCCTGTACGTCTTTCTGGGAGTCACCCCGAGCGATCAGGATCCGGCAACAGCGGCTCCTAACCACAACCCGAAGTTCTTTGTCGACGAGGAAGCGCTCGTCGTCGGAGTCCGCACGCTGGCCTCGCTGGCGGCGAACTTCCTGAGCGGCGAATCAAACTAGAATGAGCGTGCGTTGTATCGTTGTTCCTCGGCGCTTCTCGGCCGCTTTTTTCTACCGCGCAGCCCGCGGAAGACAACGTGCGTCCTCCACGACCTATGCCGCTGGGCAGCCAATGCGGATTCGCCACCGGCGAGGGATCGGAAGAGTTAGGATTGCTGCATCAGCATGTCCATCAGTAACAGCAGCAGGAAGCCCACAAAGAACAGGCTGGTGGCTATCGGCGTTTCCGGCACCTCGTGCGCTTCGACGAGCAGCTCCTCGACGACCAGCCAGAGCAAGGCTGCGGCAGCGAAGGCCAGCACCCCTTCCATGAGTCCGCCCGAAACTTCGGACAAGAACGTGTAGCCCGCCCAGGCACTGACGAGCGATGGCAGCACGACGGAAGCGATCACCAAGATCGCTTTACCCCTACCGGCGCCATCCTTGCGTAGCTGGGCCGACATGGCCAGCCCCAGGGCTAGAAACTCGCCGCCCAAGGCGATGGCCAGCAGCAGGCCCGCTGTCTCTCCAAGTGCAAAGCCAAGGCCGAGCAGCAAGCCGTCGATGAGAACGTCGATAGCCACGGCAAGGATAAAGGCTGTATCGCTTCCCTGTCGGTCGCTCTTGCGCTCGGTGAGTTGACGGATGCTCAACAGCGTCGCTACGCCAACGGCGAAGCCCGCGGTGGCAGCCAACGGTTCTTCGCGATGGACCACGTCGGGCAACACCTCGACCGCGACGGCCGCGAACACAATCCCGGCGGCGAAGTGTTGAATGTAGCTGCGGAAGCGGGCGCTGGGCGTCCACACCACCGCCACGATGCCGCCCAAAATGGCCGCCGAAACTGCGCCGCCGGCATACAGCAGGACCTGAGAGATGCCACTCATTGCTACCTACACTCGTTGACGGGCCCAACTCACGCGCCAGGGCACGGTCATCCGAAGACGGCAAGCTGCATGCCACGGCGAGACTTTATCCGGGCACGGTCTATCGCGGATCGACATTGGTGGGCATGTCGTATGCTGACCCTAGTAGAGGATTAAGAAGGGCAACAACGAGCGGAGATCTGGCGATGTGGAGTTGGATCAAGATACTCATTGCGGCGCTGGTGTTGGCTGCCGTGACCAACTTGGCGCCGCGTTTTCCACGACTGGGCGCCTTTGTGCTGACGCTGCCGATCGTCAGCATCCTGGCGTTCATTCTCACCTGGGAAAGGGACCATGACTTGGCCGTCATCTCACGGCTCGCACGAGAAACGCTCGTTCTGGTGCCGCTGGGACTCCCCGTGTTCATACCGCTGGCGATGGCACCGCGGCTCGGTTGGAGCTTCTGGTGGGCACTGGCGGCCGGCATCGCGCTGGCCGCAATTCCGATCGCGGCGTGGCTCGCCTTTGGGCCGCGCGAGATCTAAGAACGATCGATGTTGTGTCGTGAACTGGGCTAGTCTCAAGGAGCCGCTTCGGTCCTTCACCTAGCTAGGGCTCTTGGCGTCGTCTTTCTTTTTCCGGCGGCGCACGATCTCGTCGAAGATTTCGCCGTGCTCGATCTTGTCGTCGCTTTCCATGACGCGCTGGTACAGATCCTCCGGCAGAACGCGGATAACGGTCATCAACCCTTTGACTCCCATGTGCCACATTTTCCGCATGCCCTTGGTTTCGCGGCGAGCGTTGAGCTGCTTCATCGCCTCTTCGGTGAACCCCTGGCTTTGCATCATCTGCGGATAGCCCGGCACGTCGAACTTCGGATCGCCCGCATGAGTCAGCTTCACTTGCGGGCGGTTGTTGATCGACGTCTTGTAGTCGATCGTATCGACGTCCTCGCGAATACGCGGACCGACTTGGCGGACCATGTGATTCATCATGTGGTGGACCATGTGGCAGTGCAGCAGCCAGTCGCCGGGATTGAAGGCGATGAACTCGTAGTCGGTCGCCTGAGCCACGGCGATCAGTTCCGTGTTGCGCGGCACCCAGGCGCTCTTGGGGATGCGGGCTCCTTCGTGTCCGGTAACCCAAAACGTATGCCCGTGCATGTGGATCGGGTGATGCTGCTGAGGGCTGAAGTCG
>JBQCEI010000376.1:0-6049 GCA_051960375.1 Aureliella sp.
GCCGACAACTGATGCTTGTCTGCGTGTAGTATTCCGACTCGAGGCGAAATCGCACCACGTCGAACTGCAGTTCACCGACCGCGGCCAAAATCATTTCGCGTTTGGTCGCCCGCGCGTCGTGAAAGACTTGCACGGTTCCTTCTTCGACCAGCTGCTGCAGGCCGCGATCGAATTGCTTTCGCCGCGACGTATCGCTGCAGCTCAGCACGGCAAAGAATTCGGGCGCGAATTGCGGTAGCGGTTCGTAGTGAATCGCATCCCCTTGGCAGATCGTATCGCCGAGCTGAAATTCGCCGGGATTGACCAAGCCGACGATGTCGCCCGGGTACGCTTCATCCATCGTCTCGCGCTCGCGGCCGAAGATCCGCAGGGCTCGCGGCAACCGCAACTTTTTACCGCTGCGGGCTACGACCACTTCCATGTCGCGTTCAAAGCGACCGGCGCAGACGCGCACAAACGCGACGCGGTCGCGGTGTCGCGGATCGAGGTTCGACTGGATCTTGAAAACGAAACCAGCGAACTCCGAGCGATTGGCCGCGACCGGCCCGCTTAAGCTTTCGCGGTTGCCCGGCGGCGGACAGAGTTTTAAAAACGCCTGCAGAAAGAACTCGACGCCGAAGTTCGTCAGCGCGCTGCCGAAGAAGACCGGCGACTGCTCGCCGCGCAAGACCTTGGCCATGTCGAGCGTCGTGCCGGCAGTTTGGATCAGTTCGATGTCTTCGCTGGCCGCGGTGACCACGGAAGGATTCTCGTGCGCAGCGGCGAGCTCATCAAGGCTTGTCACCTTGTGCTGAGTCCGGCGCAGCCCGTCGCGCTCCTGGAACAGATGCACCTGCTCGTCTTGCAAATCGACAATGCCACAGAACTCGTGTCCGCAGCCGATCGGCCAGTTCTGCGGCACGGCCTGGATGCCGAACTTGCGCTCGATCTCGTCGAGCACTTCCAGCGGAGCCATGCCGGGCCGGTCGACTTTGTTGACGAACGTCAGCACCGGGATCTTTCGCAAGGCGCAAACGCGGAACAGTTTTTCGGTCTGCGTCTCGACCCCTTTGGCCAGGTCGATCACCATCACCGCGGCGTCGGCTGCCATCAGAGTGCGGTAAGTGTCTTCGCTGAAGTCGTGGTGGCCGGGAGTGTCGAGCAGATTGATCTGGCAGCCGCCGTATTCAAAAGACAGCACGGTCGAGCTGACCGAAATGCCGCGCTGTTTCTCGAGCTCCATCCAGTCCGAGGTGGCTGAGCGCTGCGTCTTGCGACCTCGCACCGCGCCGGCGATTTCAATCGAGCCGCCGAACAGCAGCAGTTTTTCAGTGAGCGTCGTCTTGCCGGCGTCGGGGTGCGAAATAATGGCAAACGTCCGTCGACGACGCGTTTCACGATCGACGGTTGGGTTGATTGAGTTCATCGTGAGCAATGGTATCCGGCAACGGGCCATCGAGCAACGCCCGGCGATTCATTCTTCCTTGGTGTCTTCGTGTCTTGGTGGTGAAATCCGCATTCATTTTCACCACTAAGACACAAAGACACCAAGAAAGCCGAACGGGCTGCTAGGTGGTCTTCGGTGGCTTCTTGCGACCGGTATCCGACAGTTCCTTCTTTTCGCCGGTGTAGTCGAGTTGTCCGCTGAGCACGCCGCGGAAGTCGCTCAGCGGGTCACCGATCTGCACGCCGCCGATGCGGATCGTCATTTCGCGAATGTGCACTTCGTGCGGCCCGCCGCGACGCTTCATCACCGAAGCCGCGCGGTACACCGCTCCGCCGGTCTCGAAGTAGCGGAGCACAATGGCCGTGTCGGCCAGATACGAGACATCGACCGGCGTGTGAATCGAGTCGCCGATGAAGCCGTGCTGGTTCATCGTCATCAGCGTCAGCACATTGCGATAGTTCAAATAGGTCAACAGTTCGTGCAGGTGCAGCGATAGATGGCGCTCGGTCGGCATGCCGTTGAGGAAGCCGTTCATGCTGTCGATGACGACCATCCGCGCACCCTCCTGTTCGACCGTGCGCCGAACCTCATGAGCGAACTCGCCCGCCGAGAATTCCGCCGGATCGACTTGACGGACTTGCAAGCGGCCGTCGTCGACCAGGCGCTCGAGACCGAGCCCGAGCCCTTCGCCGCGAGAGATGAACGCGCGCCGCGTCTCATCGAATAGATAGATCGATGCCCTTTCGCCGCGAGCGGCGCTGGTGACGGCAAATTGAGTGCACAGCGTGCTCTTGCCCACGCCGGCTGGGCCGAGGATCAGCACGCTGGCCCCGCGCTCGATGCCGCCGCCGAGCATCTGATCGAGCGTGGGCACGCCGCTGGACATCTCCGTGCGCTTGGCCGGCTCGGCATGTTCGTGCGCAATCAAGCGCGGGTACACTTGCAGGCCGCCCGTTTCTATGGCGATATCGTGAAAGCCGTCGCGGAAGTTGACTCCGCGCAGCTTGTGCACGCGGAGCCTGCGCCGTTGCCGCCCGAAGTCGGGAGCTTCTTGATAAAGAGCGACGATGCCTTGCACGATGCCTTCGGCCGCCGGGTCGCTGGTCGCTTCCGCAGTGCGTTCTTGGATCAGCAGCGCGGTGCAGTTGCGGCGCACGAAGAACTCTCGCAGCAGCAGCACTTGTCGGCGATAGCGCAGCGGATCGCGAGCCAGCAGCCGCACGTCGGAGAAGGGATCGAAGACGACGCGCGTCGGCTGGACGCGTTCGACCGCCTCGACGATCGTCTTGGTGATGTCGCTCAGTTCGATATCCGCCGGCGAGAAGAAAGAGTAATCGCCGTCGGGAACGTCGCTCTCCAGTCGCGTCGGATTGAAGATCTCGATGCCCGTCAGGTCCCAGCCGTGGGAAGCGGCCGTGTCGCGGAGCTGAGCTTCGGTTTCCGACAAGCTGACCCAGAGCGTCTTCTCTCCCAGCCGCTTGCCTTCGAGCAGAAACTGCAAGCCGAGCGTCGTTTTGCCCGCGCCGGCATCTCCTTCGATCAGATACAGATGCCCGGTCGGAAACCCACCGCGCAGCACGTTATCAAGGCCCGCGATTCCGGTCGTCGCCAGCGCGGGCGTGTAGTTTTGTGGTTGCATAAAACGCGTAACCCTACGAGTTTCCGATGTTTCAATGACGGGATTGTTGGGCGTGTGACGATGGCTTGAGCATGCCCAGTAGGTCTTGGGGACTGACCGGTTTGACGAGATGGACATCAAAGCCCGCGCGGAGCGCCTCGAGGCGATGTTCGGAGCCGCCGTAGCCGGTCAGAGCGATCAGCAGAGGCGAGCTACCGTCGGGCCGCGCGCGAAGCGTTCGTGCGACTTCGTATCCGCTCATGCCCGGCAGACCGATGTCGCACAGCATGACGTCGGGCCTAAAGCGTTCGGCCGCTTTGATTCCTTCAGGCCCGTTGTGTGCAACTTCGACCTTGTGACCGTAGTGTTTGAGCATCGTGCCGAGCAGTTCTGCGGATGTATGGTTATCCTCGACGATGAGAATTTTAAGAGTTTGTCGCGGAGCCACCGCTGATTGCGGCTGGGCCGCGGGGGTTGGGGGCGCTTCGGCCGCGAGCGGTAATTCGAATGTGAACTTGGCGCCGGTACCCGGTCCATCGCTCGCTGCCCGAATGCGGCCGTCATGCATAGCGATGATGCCTCCGGCGATGGCCAGTCCCAGGCCCAGGCCACCCTTGCTGCGGTCGAGCGAGCGATCGGCTTGCGAAAACGCTTCGAACAGGTGCGGGAGCGTGCGCGGATGAATCCCCTCTCCGTCGTCCTCGACCCAGATGATGGCTCGATCTGCCTTCGCCGCTGCCCCGACCACGATATTGCCGTCGGTGCGCGAAAACTTTTGCGCGTTGTCGATCAAGTTGTCGAGAACCTGAGTCAAACGCACCGAGTCGCCGTCGACCCAAAGCAGCCTTTCGGGTTCGATGAAGCGCATCGAGATCCCTTTGCTCTGGGCGATGCCGCATCGGGTATCGAATACTTGTCGCGCTAGCTGAGCCAGATCGATTCGTTCTTGCTTCAGTTCGATCGCGCCGCGAGTCAGTCGAGAGACATCTAGCAGGCCTTCGATCAGCTGCGCCATGTGGGCAACTTGGCGCTCGATCAGGGACAGGACATGCGACAGTTCGCTGTCGTCGGCGGCGCATTGGCTGCGCAGCACCTGCACCCCGTAGCGCACCGGAGCGAGCGGGTTGCGGAGCTCGTGGGCGAGCATCGCGAGAAAATCGTCCTTGCGGCGAGAAGCCTCGTCGCGCTCGCGCAGCAGGTCGCGGACCTGGTACTGGCGACGGCGGGCTCGTAGGGCCGAGTTGACCGCAGTGACCAACGTATCGATCGCCATCGGTCGGCTGAGCACCGCGATGCTCGGCAGCAGACTCAGCCCCGCCAGGCGACTGCCGTGATCGCCGGGAGCGGCAACGACCAGCATTGGCAAGTCGGACCAAGGAGGCTGAGCGTCGAAAGCGACTTTCAGATGATGGCGAACGGTATCGCTGAGCGATTCCTCGGCACAGACGACCGCCCCGGCCTCGCGCTGCAGTTCGGCACAGAACTGATCTTCGTCCAAACAGCGGACCGCGGCGATCCCGGCCCGCGCGAGGATTTCACAAGTCAGCTCGCCGTCACGCTCGGGAGCCAGCACGAGCACGCGTTGGTCATTCACTCGGCCCATTTCGTACGTCGCACTGTGCTGATACCCACCCGCTAATACCTACCGATCCGACCGCCCTCTTTTTCGTCCGCGGCTCAGGATGCAAATCGTAGACCAATCGCCTGTGGGCGGCCGGGCGGTACGGGCTTTTCTTGAGAAGCGATTGAGAAGAGCTGGAAAAGAGAAGGCGATATGGTAGTGGAGGTTTGTGAGGACGGGTAGGTGACGCGCGGTGGATGGTTTTTGGATCCTCTTCGCCCCAACGGGGCAGCAACATAATATCCTGGGGCAGAGCGGAGCGGCCGCCAGGCCGCGGAGCGCCGCCCCAGGTCATCGATCCCATCGGCTCGGTCGCCCTGAAAGGGCATAACAAAACTTTGTTGTGCCCTTTCAGGGCGAACAATGCTACTGCAACCGGTACCCGGGGCGGCGCTCCGCAGCTGGCGCTGCTGCGCTCTGCCCCGGGCTATTATGTTGCTGCCCCGTTGGGGCGAAGAAGCCGCCTACTCAATTTCGTAAACGAACGTTAATACTCTCGCGCTCGTCGACCGCTCGCTCATTAAATCTGCGGCTGCAGCGCTTCGGCGACTTTAAAAGCTCCAAGCAGTTCGACTGGAGTTCGGGCTGCCAGGGCTTCGTTCAACATGACTTGATCTTGAGCAAAGCGACCGATCGCGGCCAATAGCTGCAGCTGCGCGGCCGGATCGGCTGTCGGGGTGAGGATCAAGAAGATCAGATGCGTCGGTTCGAGGTCGACGCCGTCAAAGGCGATCCCGTGCGGGCTGGTCCCGACGGCGATCACCGGAGCCGCCAGATTGTCCAGCCGAGCATGCGGAACGGCGATGCCGTGCCCCAGCCCGGTCCCCATGTGGGCTTCGCGAGCGAGAACTTGCTGCGTCACTTCGGCCGCATCCAGCTTGGCTTTCTCGGCAGCCACCTGGCACAGCCGCCCGATCGCCTCTTCGGCCGTGCTTTCGGTCATGTTGGGCAGACAGTTGCGTCCGTCGATCGCCGTCCCGAGCGACCAAGGTTTCTCGAGTTTCAGCACCCACTTGATCATCGGGCCGGCCAGCCCCGAAGTGAGGATCGCCAACACCACGATGGCAACGAACAGCCGCTCGCTGATGACGCCTCCTTCCCAAGCCAGCAGGCCGAGCACGATGCCCAGTTCGCCGCGAGCGTTCAGCGCCCAGCCGGCTCCCCAGGCTTCGATCGCACCGCAACCGGCTAAGCGGGCTCCGGCCCAGGCCGACAGCAGCTTCACCGCGATGCCGATCACCAGGACGCTGGCGACCAGTCCCGGTTGGAAGTTGGTGATGAAGTTTACTTCCAGCCCGATCGCCGCTACGAAGATCGGCGCCAAGATGCCTTCGACGAAGCGATGGACGACGTGGCGGGTTTGCTCGCGCATATGAGGCGACTC
>JBQCEI010000377.1:0-3754 GCA_051960375.1 Aureliella sp.
TTCTTCGACCAGCATCTGGTTGTCTTCGAGCCAAATGGTGTGCCCTTCAGCAATGGCGGGGAAGCCGAGCGTCTGCAGCACGCCGACGCTGAGCGCTGTCGCCAACCCTTGCAGTCGCCAACTCAACAGCGACTCGGCCTGATAGGGAAGCGGCACCAGCAGGAGCAGGAAGGCAATCGATGGCAATGCCCAACGCAGCATCGGCCAGCCCCCGAAGATCCACACCAGACCGGCAATCCACAAAACGAGCGTCCAGCCATCCAGGAAATCCATGTAGGCCATTCGGCCGAGCACCCGCAGGCCGATCGCACCGAGCAATAAACCAAATCCGGCCCAGCCCACGTTGGCCGACATCCCCGGAAACAGGTCGCGGCGATGGTAAAGAATTAACAGGGCCAGCGGCAGAATTAAGTAGCCGTGCGAGTAGTCGGGCTCGTTGCGCCACTGATCCTCCATCCAGACGAAAGTGGGCCAGTAAGCCCACAACGTCAGCGGAATGAGTACTGCTGACAGCGCGATCAGCCAGCCCGCTACGGCGCGCGGCGAGACCGGCGGTGCGGCCTCTTGGGGCTCGGGACGAGCCGCCGGTTCCCGCTCGGCCGAGCGCCTTAGCGGAACCCCCGTTTTCTTTTTGTGCTTACGTTGGCTCATTTGCAGGTCACTCGCTCTTGCTGTTCATGCGTCCACTGTTGCGACTTGCACTTCGTTCTTCTGGGTGGCATACCCAAAGCAAAGCACAACGATTTAAGTCCATGACGGATTAGTCTCTAACGGTACTGGGCTCGAGTCAAGCATTTAGAAACTGAGGATTCAAGAATTAGGCAGATAACATATACTGGCCAAATGAGCACGTTAAAAGCTTGGGAAACAGCGGGGAGACGTGCCCCCCGAGCGTCAACGGCTCGCTGCGATCACGGCGCAATCGACCCCCGCCAGCCATCGCTAAGAATGGGTAAGGCCCTATTAAGAAAAGTTTGAATGCGCCGATTGGGCCTGTACAAAAATCCATAGCTGATCGAAAGTCGCTTGCCGCAGGGCCGGCCGCGCCCCTCGCCTAGCGAGCGACCGCGGCAGAATGTCTCTTCTCGTTGTCTCGGCCAAGTCGCTAGCAGCGCGAGCTGGGTGTCGACCGCGCACCGGCGGCCCCCCCGCGCGGTAATGGGTATCGGCGGCTTTCTCGTTGCCAAGCTGCCTCCGCCGAGTGCCGTTTAAGTGCTCGCGCGAGGGGGGCTGTTCATCCCGCGGAGCCTTGCTTTGTCAATAAAAGCAAAGGATTGCATGATATCGGAGCCACTGGTTTCACTTCGGAAAATCACTTCGCTGGGGTCGCAGCGAACCGCGTGCAGCGGATTGCCGAGTTGGACACCTGGGAAGCCCGTAGCGGCTGGGCGGCCTGTGCAAGTGGCGCGCCAGAAGACGGCTGCGGCGGCTGCGCTCGCATCGCTGCGGGGTGGCGGTCGAGGTCAGGATTGGCCCGAGAGAGAGCGGCTTGGCGGTCGTCGCCCTGGCGGAAGAAGCTGCTGCTTAAGCAGCGATAAATATATAATAGTTGAATATAATGTTGGGTTGCACGAGGCGTTGTCGGGTGTGTTCCGGATTTATATGGTTTATTCAGGGATTATTGAGATGCACAGCGTTTGTGTCTCCTTGATGGTATGCGAAACGACTTGCCGAGTGTTTTGGATGTCTTGAATGCGCAGCGCTTGGGCCGTGATGGCAATTGATTTTAAGTCCCGGCAGGGACGGCATCGCTCCCTGTGTGTTAGTGCGGGCGAACCATTAACGCAGCGAACGCTCACTGAACCGGCTGCGCGGAACTCGCGGACTGCTGCTTATGCCAGGAAAAAGTACACGAAGAGCTTGCAGTATTCCTGCCAGATCGGCGAGTAGAGCTCGGCGCTGGTCTGTGGCGGAGTGGCGGCGTAGGCTGTCGCGCCGACATTTGCAGGCAGACTCCGCTGGAAGCAGAGCAGGCTGCGGCGCGTATGCGGTGCCGACGTGACGACGACCACCCGCTCCACGTTTTCAGGCAACGCACGGCTCAGCGCTTCGGCTTCGCTCAGCGAGCCCATCCAGGGCGCCGGGGGCTCGTCGACGCAGTGCACCGCTTGGCGCGGGACGCCGAGAAAGGCGAGGTAACGGACGGCTGACTCGGCTCGAGTTTGGCTTTTGCCGGCGACGTAATCGAAGTTCGCCGGCGCACGTTCATCGAGAATATAAATCGATGGGACGCGATGCAGGTGGTAAAGGTCCGAGGCCGCCTCCAAGCGCTCGCGATACGCGTCGCCGCCAGCCATCACGTATGCCAACTCGCCCGACGCGTCGCTGTTGTGAACATAGAGCGGCGCCATTAAAATCGCTCGCACGCTGCGCGACGACGGCAAGCCCACCAAAACGATCCAGGCTGCCAGCCAGGTCGCTACCAATCGCAACATCGAAACGGTACGGAAAGAATTTGCGGACATGGATAACTCAACCTTGCATGGTGAGAACAAGTGTGGGGTTGGTGCTGTAACGGCATTTATCGCAAAGCGATGGCAGGCGTAAGCCTCACGACGCAAGTCCTGTGCGACCAACATATCGCCGGTCCGGCCCCAATCACCGGTCCCCTCTCTCTGAAGCCGGGCGAGCGGGAGTGAAGGAGTGTGTTGCGCCCGCCCTGTGAATTCTCCCATTGAGGTTAGAGGTGCGGGGCTTTCACCCCGTCGCAACAGTGCGTTCTCACCCAAGACTCATTCTCGTCAATCTCTACCTCCCGCTGCGGCGATTTGCCGCTGCTATGAGGCCGGCGGGCACGCGTTTTGCGTAAAACTCCATTCCTCTGTAGGGGGCTCGTGAGATATACTGGACAATCAGCAAGCGATGCCTCGATGAAAGTAACCTAGGCTTTCTGATGCAGAACTGGAGTGGCACCGAAAAAAAGGAACCTGGGCAATGGGGACTTTTTTCAAGCGAACGCGGAGATCGGGTTCTCGAGTGGCTGGGAAACGGACATGGACACAAATGAACTGTTTAACGCGCTGAGGCTGGAACGCTCCCCGGCGGAACGCGAGCGGCTGGTGACGATGGCGATTGCCGAAGGGATCGACATCGACGAAATTCGCGAGATGTTGGACTATCTGGAGGTCCACGCCAAGGAAGCTCCCGAGACGGCCCCGCACAAAGGATTGGCGCCCGGCTTTTCCGTTCAGCCCCGCACCTCCTAGCGACCTTCTTCCGCCGCCGGACGGCGGAGGCAGCCGCCTGTGTCGCTGGCCTTCCTCTTCTCCGCGCTCTCTGCGCTCCCCGCCTCTGCGTCTCTGCGTTAAAGAGCGCTTGCGCTTATAATGGCACGCTTTGTTCCGCGAGATATTGCCTCAGGAGATCCGCTGTGCCGAAGCCTCAGTGCGCCGTTTGCGTGACTTTCACCGTCAAGGAACCGTACATCGAATCGTTCCGCCAGGCGGTTCTGCTCCAAGCCAAGAACTCGCTGGAAAAGGAACGGTGGTGCCACCAGTTCGACGTCAGCTTCGACCCCGAGAAACCGAACCAGGTCTTGCTCTACGAGACGTACGACGATCGAGCTGCCTTCGAGAACAAACATCGCAAGACCGAGCACTTTGCGAAGTTTGCTAGCACAATCGCCGTCTGGGTCGCGGATAAGCAGTTGGGCGTGTGGGAGATTCAGTAGGCAACTTAAGGTCCATTGCCGAAAGCGATGGAACCACCAAGACACCAAGACACGAAGAAAACCGCCGGCAGTTTGCCGGAGGCT
>JBQCEI010000378.1:0-3585 GCA_051960375.1 Aureliella sp.
GGCATCTCTTCCCAAGCGAAATGCAAATCGCGAAGGGTCGGAATCATCCGCAGGCCGACGCTTCGCCCCGGCACGACCGCGACGGTGCTCGCGTAGGGAACTTTGGCGAGCGACTGACGAATCGGGCCTTCGGTCAGATAGCCGGTGGTAAACAGGTGTGGCGGCAGCTTGCCAAATCGCTTGCCCGTGCGACGGCTCTTAGCCAAGTGCACTTCGAGGAAAGTGCGATGCACGCCGCCGAACTTGTGGAACGGATGCAACGCTTTAACGACGCCCGCTCCTTGCGTCCAGCGACTGCCGACGCCGGCGGCCAGCGTGACGACGGCGACGCCGCCGCTGGCGATTACATCTTCGGCCGCTTGGGTCAGCGGCCGCGAACCGCCGCGCCGCGCGTCCTGAATTTCATCGATGTTGACATCCTCGATCGTCGCCGTCGATGGCAAGCGATTCTGAGACAGCCCGAGCCGGCCGCTGCGCAGGTCGGCGCGGATCTGCTCATGCGCGATCGGATCAAAGCCTTGGCTGCGCAGCAGTTCGTCGAGATCTTCGCTATCGCTGACGCTCTTGGCAGGGCCGGGCAAAATGCGATCGAGCAGTCGAGCAGCCAAGTCGCCGCCGCTGGCATCGCGACAGAGCGCTCCGACGCGCTCGAGTTCGCCGCGCGTTTGCGGCGAGAGCTGTTGAATGTTCTCGCGAAGCCACTGCGGCACCATCTGGCTGTAATAGCCGCGCGGCATATCGGTATGGCTGCCCAGCTCGGCGCATGTTCCACGGTCGTTGATTGCGAACTGGTAGACGACTGGGTCCATCGCGAAGGGGAGCGCATTTTCGAGCTCGCGTTTCGTCTTGAGCATCGCTTCGGCGAGCCAGCGGCTGGCCTCGGCCTTGCGCTCGGGTGCGAAGATGAACCCCATGCCGCCGCCGGCCATACCGCCGAGCATCCAGAAGCCCCAAAAGTCTTCGCCGTAACGCTGCTGACACTGCTCGATCAGCGATTCGGTGTAGCGATTGGAGCACCACGGAATGATGCGCTGCAGCGGACCGGTGAAGTTGCGATGCGTGGCCGCGCCGACGCCGCGAATGTCGCCTGCCTTGAGGGCGGCGACGATCTCATCCATGATCGCCATCGCCTCGCGGCGAGCGGCCCATTCTTCTTCCGAGCGCAGCAAGTATTTCTCGGTCACCATCTCGAGGATCGGACCGACGTTTTGCGCCATGCCGCCGTGGACGAGGATGAGGCTCTCTTGCAACATCGCTCGCGTCGCCGGGCTGACCTCTTCGTCGGTGAAGACGTGATGCTTGGGCAACAGGCAGCCGCGGCTGATGCCGTATTCGGGATCCCCCTCTTCGGCCTTCGCGCCGCAGATCAACTTGATCCCCGGCCAGACGCCACCGGAGTCTTGCCAACCGCCCCCCGAGCCGCCGATCCATTCGCCGAGGATCGCGCGAGCAGCGACGATGCGGCGATCGGCTTCGGACAATCCGCCGGTCAGCTGCGAGACTTGTCCGGTCGCTCGCATGCACACTGCGATCAGCGAACCGAGCAAGTTCGTGCTCACAGCCAGCCGCGAGCCCTTCGGGATGTCGTTGACGCGACTGACGATTTCGAGCCCCATGCCGGGTCCAACTAGCGGTCCGAGCACCGCTTCGATGCCGACATCGCAGCCCTCCATGCCGGGCGGGATCAAACCGGCCGCGATCACTGCCGCCTTGAGCAAGCCGAGATAGTCCTTGGCAAAGTCGTACACGTCGACCAGTCGCGTGATCTCGGCGCTGGCATCCAAATCGATGCTCACCAGCCGCAGCACGGGCCGATCGATGACGCGCACGGCCGATTCGATCGGAGGTTGCGGCTGCTGATGCCGACCTTCGACCGCCAAGTCGATCGAAGCGTTGATGACGCGAGCGCCCTCGGGAAAATCCATTCCGAGAAAGAAGATATCGCTCCAGCCGCTGTGCGAAAAATCCATGCGCACGCTGGTCCGTTCCAGCAACACTGGCAGCGAACCATCAATGCCGGGCGTCCGCAGTTCATTGCGAATCCGCAGCGGCAAGTCGTTCGGATGGCCAGTGCGGAACATCCACTGATTGCCGCGCACCGTGCGGACGCTGCGGCGCACCTGATCGGCAAGAGTTTGAAAGGCCAGGCGATGGTAAGCGCTGGCCAGCGCGCTGGAGAGCGTTACGCTTGGCCCCTGACGAGTTTGTTCGGCGAGAAAATCATCGATCGCTTCATGGAACCGCCGCTGAAGCAAGTTCTCGAAACCGGCAAACGGAATCGTTCCGATCTCGCGGCCTTTGAGCAGCGGCGGCAAGTGAAAGCGATGAATCGAGTACAGGAAGAACAGCGCCCGCACGCGCTGGTAAAGGTTTTCACAGTCGCGGCGAAAGCGATCGAGCTCTTCGCACGCGGCCGAAAGCTCTTCGACCGAGCGCCCGCGGCACCAGGCATCGAGCGCCTGATCGCGCACTTCGGCCGCCGCCGATGCGATGATGTCGAGCAGCGCATGCCCATGTGACTGCGCCGCGGAATCGGAACCGGAAAGATCTTGGAGCAACGTGCTTCGGGACATGCCGCTGTTACCTTTTACAATTATCGCTTGGCGAGCAGTTCGACCAGTTCGGTAAGAATGCGATCGCGATCCTCGCCCGAAAGTGCGATGGCCAACTGGGCAACCAGCAAGCCGTACTTCTCGCCGATGTTGTAGCGTTCGCCTTCCAGTTGAGCCGCCAGGTAACGCTCCGATTGAGCCAGTCGATCGAGCGAGCTGGACAGGTTCGCCGTCTGGCCGTCGACCAACTGTCCGACCGTCCGTTCGAGCAGCTCGAAAATGCTCGGCGTCAATACATGCATTCCGAACAGGCACAGGTAATGCCCGGCGCGTTGGCCGGCGACGACCAAGCGCTGCTCGGCGGTCGTCGGCGTCGGTTTTTCGAGCACGGTATGAATTTGATAGAGGCCGCTTTGCCGCGGGACCGGCACGCCGCCGACGGCGCCGAAGAAGGCGAGCTGGTTTTCGCGCGTCGGCTGAATCGCCGAGACCGCGCACTGCTCGCGCTCGGCGATCTCGACCAGTTGAGCGGCGCAGGAGCGGCCGTTCTGGCTGACATAAAGGTGATCGCTGACCAAGTGCAAGAAGGGCTGGTCGGCGGCAAAGGCGCGGGCTCTCAGCAGCGCGTCGCCGTATCCCCGCGGCTGGTCTTGCTCGAAAAAGGTGATCCGCGGCGCGTGGCTTCCGGCGGCGTGCAGATAGCGTTCGGCCGATCCCGGGCAGATCACGATGGCGACGTCTTCGATCCCCGCTCCGATGATTTCCTCGAGAATCAATTCCAGCGCGGTTCGAACCTGCCCGCCCCGATCGACAACGCTTTGCAACGGCAAGCGAGCCTGTGAGGGACTGGCGGAAGTGATGATCGCTTTGGTTATCGGCATTTGCTGCTAGAATGAAGAAAGGCAAAGTAGAAGCGACAGGGACACGCGAAAAATCGTTCCCCATTGTAGTGACTAGTCAGAAAAACGCGCGGCCGAACGATACGTCCCATGCCGGTTTTACCGCGGAGAGTGTGGCACTGGCTATGCCAGTG
>JBQCEI010000379.1:0-3515 GCA_051960375.1 Aureliella sp.
CAGTGTCTTCGATTCGAAGTTCATAGGCCGAATACCACAAGCAAATGTTCCAATGCCAACCGACGTCGCTCGAGCGCCGCGCGTGATTGCCTCGGCTTGAGAAGGATGTTCGGTGCTGACAACTGCAAACTTCGAATGGAAGACACTGGCATAGCCAGTGCCACACGATCTCCTGGCGGTAAAAAAACTTCTTCTGACAGACCCCCATGCAAAGAGCCATCACCGTCTCATTAGTCCCCGAAGCGCGTCAGGGCCCATTCGTCTATCACACAGGCCTCGAAGACGCCTGCCAGCGCGCTTCGCAGCTCGGCTTCGATGCGATCGAAATCTTTCCACCCGACGCCGATGCGGTCACCGCCGACGAAGTAACGCCGCTGCTTGAAAAATACCGCTTGCAGCTGGCCGCCGTGGGCACCGGCGCGGGCTGGGTGCGCGAGCAGCTGTCGCTGACCGCCAGCGATGAAAACATCCGCCGCAGGGCCAAAGAGTTCATCCGGCGAATCATCGACGCAGCCGGACGGCTCGGGGCGCCGGCGATCGTCGGCTCGATGCAAGGCCGAGCTGCGAACCCCGACGAGCGCTCGGCCGCGCTCGACACGCTGGGCGCAGCGCTCGTCGAACTCGCCGATCATGCAGGGAGCGCGTACGGCGTGCCGCTGCTCATCGAGCCGCTCAATCGCTACGAAACCAATCTGCTCAACGAAGTCGGCGCGACGGCCCGGTGGATCGAAACCTTGCCGACGAAGAACCTGCGCATCCTGGCCGACCTCTTTCACATGAACATCGAAGAGGCCGACATGGGGCAAGCACTCCGCGATGCGGGGCCGCTCGTCGGGCACGTACACTTTGCCGATTCCAATCGCCGCGCCGTCGGCATGGGGCACGCGCCAATCGCCGACGCGATCGCCACTTTGCAATCGCTCGGTTACCGCGGTTACTTGTCGGCTGAGATCTTTCCGCGGCCTGATAGCGATGCCGCGGCTCGTCAAACCATCGAAAGTTTTCGCAAACTCACGGGAGCCCGTTAGACAACATGCTCAAAAGTAAACTGCTGCATCCGGACATTCTCGGCGTCATCGGTCGCTGCGGCCATCACGCCAAGATCTTGATCGCCGACGGCAACTATCCGGCCTCCTCGAAGATTGGGCCGCGAGCCGAACTGGTTTGTCTGCAACTGATGCCCGGCATTCCGACCGTCGCGCAGATCCTCGAAGCCCTGCTCGATGCGATCCCGATCGACTTCGTCAATACGATGGGCATCGATCCGAGCGATCCCTACGCCAGCGCGGGCGATCCGCCGGTGTGGGCCGAGTACCGCAAGATCCTCGCTGCAGCCGGCTCGAAAGCGCAACTCGAACCGATCATGAAGTGGGATTTTTATGAGGCAGTCGCTTCGGATGATCACGTGCTGACCATTCAAAGCGCCGATCAAGCCCTGTGGGCCAACCTCCTGCTAACCGTCGGCGTGCGAACGCCGTGAAATTAGATTAATTTGATCTCTGCGTTCCTCCGCGCTCTCCGCGCTCTCCGCGTCTCCGCGGTAAAAAACCGGCTTTGACTTTCCTCGATGAGGTCCACCAGCATGCGCACTCTGATCGTATGGCTTGGCTTACTGGTCGTGTCGGCTGGCTCGGCGGTGGCGGACGAGCGCTCCGACTATGTGCGAGCTCATTACAGCAAGACCGAAGTCCGCATTCCGATGCGCGACGGCAAGCGGCTGTTCACGTCCATCTATGCTCCCAACGATCTCGATCCCACCAGGGCGTATCCGATCCTGCTGACGCGTACGCCGTACAGTGTCGGCCCGTACGGCGCCGACAAGTACAAAGGGGCGCTCGGCCCGAGCGTCGAGTTTGAACGCAGCGGTTACATCTTTGTCGTTCAAGATGTCCGCGGGCGCTACATGAGCGAAGGCGAGTTCGTCAACATGCGGCCGCACATCGAAGGTAAACAAGGCCCGCAGATCGACGAGAGCAGCGACACGTTCGATACGATCGACTGGTTGGTGCATAACGTTCCGCGCAACAACGGACGCGTCGGCATGTGGGGCATCTCATATCCGGGCTTTTACACGTCGGCCGGCGCGATCGATTCGCATCCCAACCTCGTAGCCGTGTCGCCGCAAGCGCCGATCGCGGACTGGTTCTTCGACGACTTCCATCGCAACGGCGCGTTCGTGCTGCCGATGGGCTTCGGCTTCTTCGCCAGCTTCGGCCAGCCGCGGCTCGAGCCGACTCCGGTGCCGGCGCAAGGCGTCCAGCCGAACACGCGCGACGGCTATCAGTTCTTTCTCGACCTGGGCCCGTTAAGCAACGTCGACAAGAAATACTTTCACGAAGAGATCAGCTTCTGGAACGATCTCGAAGCGCATCCGAACTACGACGAGTTCTGGCAAGCTCGCAATATCCTGCCGCATTTGAGGAACATCAAAGCTGCCGTGCTGACCGTGGGCGGCTGGTACGACACCGAAGACTTGTACGGGCCGCTGGCTACCTACGCGGCCATTGAAGCCCAGAATCCGCAGATCGATAACAAACTGATCATGGGACCGTGGTATCACGGCGGCTGGAACGGCGATGCGGGGCGTCAACTGGGCCAGGCCGATTTTGGTTTTGCGACCGGCGAATGGTTTCGCACCAACGTCCAATATCCGTTCTTCGAGTTTCACTTGAAGCGCTCGATGGTCGCTGCTTTGCCGGAAGCGACCGTCTTCGAAACCGGCGCGAATCGCTGGCGCCAGTTCGATCACTGGCCACCGCGCGGCGCGCAGTACGCGACGTGGTACTTTGCCGACGACGGCCAGCTATCGCCGCAGCCATCCGAAGAAGCAGGGGCCGACGCATTCATCAGCGATCCCAACAAACCGGTTCCCTACACGACGGAGATCACCACCCGCTGGGCTCGCGACTACGTGACTGAAGATCAACGCTTCGCCGCTTGGCGTCCAGACGTCCTGGTTTATCGCGGCCCGGTGGCCAAGGAAGATTTTACCATCGCCGGCTCGATCGAAGTCGACATGTGGGTCGACAGCACCGGCAGCGATGCTGACTGGATCGTCAAGCTGGTCGATGAATATCCCGGCCAGCCGATCGACGGAGCAAAGCCGGCTGCGTCGGGCGCTGCAACTGCCGACGCGTTTCCCAGCGGCCGTCAGGAACTAGTGCGAGCCGGCATCTTCCGCGGCCGCTTCCGCGAGAGCTTTCAAGACCCGCTGCCGATGGAGCCCGGCCAGCCGACCCGCATTCGCTTTGCCCTCAGCGACGTCATGCACACGATCCGCCCGGGCCACCGCGTGATGATCCAAGTGCAAAGCTCGTTTTTCCCCTTCATCGACCTCAACCCGCAGAAGTACGTGCCCAACATCTTCAAAGCACGCGAAGAAGATTTTACGAAGGCCACGCACCGCCTCCTTCTCTCCGAAGACATGCCCAGCCAGGTCCGCCTGCCGGTGCTTCAGCAGTAAGAGGTTTTACCGCAGAGGACGCGGAGGCTGTGTGGCACTGGCTATGCCAGTG
>JBQCEI010000380.1:0-2610 GCA_051960375.1 Aureliella sp.
GTTCCACACGATTCCGCTGACGTTGGTCGATCCGGAGTTCGCCAAGGAGCAACTCTGGCTATTGCTCTTTGAGCAGTTCCAACATCCCAACGGTCAAATACCGGCATACGAGTGGGAGTTCAGCGACCTCAACCCGCCGGTGCATGCCTGGGCGGTGTGGCGCGTCTACAACATGGATCGCATTCGCAGCGGCCGAGCCGATCGCATATTTTTAGAAAAATGTTTTCACAAGCTGCTGATCAATTTCGCCTGGTGGGTCAATAAAGTCGATGCGGCGGGGAACAACATCTTCGAAGGTGGTTTCTTAGGGCTGGATAACATCACGACATTCGATCGCCGCGAAAAACGCCGCGACGGCACGACGCTCAAGCAAGCCGATGCGACGGCTTGGATGGGTATGTTCTGTTTGAACCTGATGCGGATTGCGTTGGAGCTGGCCCGAGAGAATCAGGCCTATGTGTCGCTAGCCACCAAGTTCTTTGAGCACTACGTCTATATCGGCTCGGCGATGAAGAACATGGGCGGCCGCGATTTTCAGTTGTGGAGCGAACACGATGGCATGTTCTACGATGTGCTGGCGTATCCCGACGGCAGCCTGCATCGCTTCCGCTTGCGGTCACTGGTCAGCTTGATTCCGCTGTATGCGATCGAGCGGCTGGAGCGCAAGTGGATGGAACGCTTTACATCGTTCGAAGAGAATCTCGA
Source organism: Aureliella sp. (assembly GCA_051960375.1). GTDB lineage: Bacteria > Planctomycetota > Planctomycetia > Pirellulales > Pirellulaceae > Aureliella. Next base: position 706 of record JBQCEI010000380.1, read on the forward strand.
CTGGTTTCTGTGCAATCGCACGCAGATCACCAACGCGTGCGTCACGCTGTGTCACAACGCAGCCGGCGACGTGTATCTCCTGGCGCTGGTCAACAAACACCAGCTCCAGCAGATCCTGACCGCCGTCTGGGACCCGGAAGAATTCCGCAGCCCGTTCGGCCTTCGCAGCTTGTCGAAACACCACGCCGCCGAGCCGTACTTGTTCGACAATCATTATGTGAATTACAATCCGGGCGAATCGCGGACCTGGATCAAAGGGGGCAACTCGAACTGGCGCGGCCCAATCTGGTTCCCGACGACCTTTCTATTGATTGAGTCGCTGCGCAAAGCGGCCAAGGTCTACGGCGACTCGCTGCAAGTGCCAGTTCACGACGCCGGCGCAGCGGATCAGCAGCCCGGCGAAACAGAAACGGTCACGCTCCACGAGATGGCCGAAGGCTTTGCCAATCGCTTGATCTCGCTATTCACTCGCGACTTTAGCGGCCGCCGGCCGATCTTCGGCGACCGCCCGATCATGCAGGAAGACCCCGCTTGGCGCGACTGTCTCTTGTTTCACGAATATTTCCACGCCGAAACCGGCGAGGGGCTCGGCGCCAGCCATCAAACCGGCTGGACCGGCCTGGTCGCAACGCTCATCGACGAATGGCGGCGGTGAATTGCATCTGCTTCTTGCGGCCTTTCTTTCTTCGCGCCTCCGCGCTCCCCGCGTCCTCCGCGGTAAAAATAAGCACAGGAGAAGCTGCATCATTCGGAGATCACGACGCGGATGAAGCGATCGGCGCGGTCGACCGAATCGATCTTTCCAAAGTCGATCGCTTGTTCGACCGTCTCGAGCGGTCCGGCATAGTTCAGCATGATCATCGCATTATTGTTCTGCTGCGACATGTTGTACTTTTTGACGTCGAGCTTCTTCAGTAGCCCATCGGTCAACGCTTTGCCGTCGAACTTTTTGCCGGAGATGATTTGAATGCGGACCGTCGCGCTCTGGGGCGTCGGTGCGGCTGACGGCCGCGAGGGGGTCTGACCGGCTGTGCTGTTCTGGCCGGGGTTATGCGGCGAGGGGCGCTGGTCTAGCGGCGAAGGTCGGTCGCGGCGGGCGCCTGGGCCGCGCGGGCCAAAGCCTCTGCGACCGCCGCCGCTGCCTGAGTCGTTTGCCGCGGTCTCATTGTTTTTCTTCGAATGCTTCTCCGCGAGGACCGCCCAGCGCTGGAGCAGGAGCTGTCGCGTGGTCGAGGGGAACTCCGAGTCGAGCGCATTCCAGTAGCGGCTCATGTCGCCGAGCGCCCGCAGCACCGCCGACTTGTCCTTCGCCTTGACCGCTTCCTCGAGCAAGAAGCGATGCATCTCGGTCGTCTCCAAGCCCGCGCCGCGCACCTCGGCCAGTCGAGTTTTGGCGGCTACCACATCGTTCTCTGCCAAAGCAACCAGCGCCTGGATATAGAGCATGAAGGGATCGCGGTAGACATCGTAGATCCGCTTGGTCGACTCCTTGAGCAGCGGTGCGATCGTCGGATCGACGCGCGGCTCGTTGGGGACCATCGTCAGCAGAGCGACCGCCAGATCGGCCCCCAGGTCGCCTGGAAAATCGGAACGGAACTTCGCGACCAGCGAGGGCGTTTCGGCGTGGCGGGCGTTGAGGTAAGCGGCGATCTCGGTCAAGCGGATCGCCCGATTGGTTCGGTTTTCGTCAAACAGTTTCGCCCATTGGCTTGGATCGCTGGAGCCGTAGGGGCTCGGACGATAGTAGACCCCCGGTTCGGGCAGCTCGCCCAGTTCGAGCGGCGCTTCGCCGAAGATCGACAGGGCGACTTTGTCAACCTTGTACTCGGGAGGCTTGGCCATTCCAAAGGTAATGACTTCCCAGTCCTTGAGGAAAGCTTTTCCGGCGGAGCGACTCAAGCGAAC
>JBQCEI010000381.1:0-2298 GCA_051960375.1 Aureliella sp.
AAACACCGATGGCGAACAGCCCGGGAGCATTGGTGACATTGACGGGACGGTTGAGTGCAAACATGACGACGATTCCATAAATCATTTGGGACGACGGCAACGCCGACAGTCCTACGTAGCGGCCGTAGCCGCTTTCGACATCCAGCATCGCGCCGCAAGCCGATTGGCCGGCACGTGCGCAGCCGATAATGCTGCCGATCGCACCGAGCGCTGTCGGCGCGAAGATTCCAATCCAACCCAAGGCAATTAGGATGCTGTCCATTTATGTGGTGACCTTTTTCTGAAAAGTGCGGAAGGGATATCCTTCTTCGGTCAAACTCCAATTGAAGAATTCGATACAGTTGAGCCGCAAGCCATGCACCACGCCTCCCATCAGCCCGAGGATCAGATTGATCCCGTGCCCGGCGATGAGGATCACAGCGGCCAGCAACATGCCCAGCCCTCGGAACTGACTGACGTCCGAAGCCAGGCCATTGAACGTGACAGCCAGTTGAGCGCTGGCCAGTCCGAGCGCAAACAAGCGCAAGTAGCTCAGCACATCGCCGAATAGTTTTGAAATGCCGGTAAGCGATGAGAGGCCATCAAACAGACGGCCGATCCAGTCGCTCGCTTTGGCCGTATTCAAAGGGCGATCGCTGCTGAAAAATATAATGGCCCAAACGCCCAGCAACACAAAACACTTGCCGGCGATCGCGATGATCAGAGGAGCGGGCGGTTGCAACAGCGCACTGGCCATCATCAAGGCGCCGAACATTAAAAGGATCCAGCCGAGCGCGCCGATCGCCCGTGGACTATTGCGCTGTCGCCATGCGGAGATCGCATTGGCTATGCTCAAGTGCGTCACTCCGATGAAGATCGAAAGGGCCATCATCTGGCCGCGATTCTCAAAGTCGAGCAGTCGCAGGCGAGCAAGCGGCGAATCGGGTCGCGGAGCCAGCCCGAAATAGCTCCCCGCCAGCATTCCGAAAATGATCGTCGCCGCGGTGATCGCCAGCAACAGATTGCGGAAGTTCGCTCCTGTGCGCGTCGCGCCTAAGCGATGCCAGAAGAAGACGAGCGCCGCGGCCATCAGCAAGCCGTAACCCGCATCGGCCATGATCATTCCGAAGAACAGGCTGAAGGAAACGAACATCACCGGCGTCGGATCCCAGGCTCGGTAAGCCGGCGTGATGTAGAACGTCACGGCTCCTTCGGCTCCGGCTACGCGGTCGGGGTTGTGCAGCAGCGTCGGCGGTTGTTCATTCGCCCCCGGCTGCGAGAACGTGACCGCCAAGCCGTGTCGTTCTGCGACTTGTTTGATTTCTGCTCGTGACTCGCGCGGCGTCCAACCTTGAACGGCGAAGAGATCGGCATCTTTCCTGCTGAGCCGCCCAGCCCACTGGTGGGCGGCCCGATCGTCCGACTCGTCCAGACTGCGCTCGAGCATCGGGATCCATCGCGTCAGCTCGACGCGTTGCCAGTGTAGGTTCTCCAGCTCTTCATCCAGCTCATCGCGGCGGGCGATGAGTTCGGAAAGCGGCCGCGGATCGAGCTGGACTGGAGCAGCGGGCCCCGATTCGGGCTGGTCTTCGGAGAGTGCGATAACATAAACGTGAGTCGGATCTTCAGCGACGATTTCGTGCGGTGCGCCGAGGTGCGCGATCTTCTTCTCATCGCGCCGCGGTACCGCATAAAACCACAATCGCGCCGGCCCTAGTTCGCCATCGACTGGAGTACGAAATTCTCCCCAAGGGCTCAGCTCCTCGATCGCTTTGCCGACAGCGTCGCGCTCATCCGATAGAAGTTCGCGGCGGCGTTTCAGCTCGAGCGTCTGGCCGATTATTTTCTGCGCATCATACTCTTGCGTGCGCTTCGTAGCCTTTCGGATGATCGGACAAGTGATGAGGAACTTCAGCGCGTCGCGGGCTTCGGCCGACAGCGGACCAGCGTCCGCGGTGCGTAGCTCGTCAGGATTAAGATTCACCAAGTGCATCCGCCCCAGCCGCTGCAGCGCATCGAGAGCCACGTCTCGCTCAGCCGCGGGACCGTAGAGGGTCACCTTGTCCAGTGCGACGATGGTCATGGTTGGGGAAGTGTCCTTGCTGAAAACATGGTTGCCATCATCTCGTAACCCGACGCGTAAGCGAGGGACGAACCTGCCAACAAACCGGACAGCACATCGCTTGTCTGCTAGGGCTGAACACATCTCCGCTCCGGCCCCTCACCCCCCGGCCCCCTCTCCCCGAAGCGGGGCGAGGGGGAGACAAGAAGTGCGTTTCACTTGGCGCATATTTATCTTCTCTCCCCTCGCCCCGCTTC
>JBQCEI010000382.1:0-2377 GCA_051960375.1 Aureliella sp.
TCGATCGCCCACATACCTGGTTCTTTAAACCACGCATCCTTGAATTCTTCGTTAAACCAGTGAAGTTGCTTTGTGTGGTCGACCGTTTCGAGCGCGAGCCGCTTGTTCTCGTCGCTGGGTGCATTCAGCCAACGAGCAACGGCGGCCAATTGAGATGAAGGCGGCTGACCGTCCAGTATGGATTCGATCGCAACCTCTGGGGATTTGGCGAGCCAGTTTTCCCAATGCGGAAGAGCCGCTTTGGCGGCAGCGTATGTTGCGGCTACGAGCTGGTAATGCCCGATGCTTTGAAGCTGTTCCATCCAAGTTTGAAGATTGACCAGCACCGGCCCCGGCCCATACCAAGAAATGTCGGCATCGCTCGATTTCGCCAGCCAATCGATGTCTGGAATCATTGCTTGGGCTTCCGGCTCTACGTCCCTCGTTTACGCTTCGGGTTACAAGTGCTAAGCCCGCGCCTCACTCCCAGCCGAATTGCAATAGCGCTCGCCCGCATCGCGGACAAGGCGTCCGCAGCTTCCCAAGGTCAATGTTCGCAATGTGGCATACCGGACAATATACCCCATCATCACGGGGCGAGATCGATTCTCTCAACTCGGATAGCTCGGACGCCACGCGGTACACTTCTTCCGATTCGGCGTCGACCGAAGGAAGTCCCGAAGATTCGGGATTGGGGACAATGGCATTCAATGGAGTCGTTGAAATCCAGTCGTCGACGCCGAGGCTCAAATTGTCGTCAAATTTTTCGGTGATGTCTAACTGACTGAAGGATACCGTTTCAGGTGCAATTTTTTCGATCTTCCGCAGCCGCAGAGTCAGCGAGCCGGACTCAGTGTACTCCTGCCTCGTTCGCGGTTCCGCATGAACGACCGACCAATACGCGTCGTCCAGGTGTAAGGTGGTCTCGAGCTCGAACGATTCGGGCAGCTGCTCCGGCGGCATCTTGCACGTCCCCATGGCTGCACCGGTCGCGTCCTCGATGAAGGTAATCAGCACTTCTTTGTGTTGAGGAAGCATGACAGTTTAAGATCCTTCCAGCTCGCAGTATTTCTTTGCTCCCCCTCGCCTCGCTTCGGGGAGAGGGGGCCGGGGGGTGAGGGGCTGGAGCGGATTGGCAAGTTAGACCGCGGGTTCGGCGGTGGCCGGTTCTTCGCCCAGGTGCGCGGGGTGGACGTGGTACATCTTCGATTCGGTCGTCTGCTGGTTGGCAACCAACTGCGGCAGCAGCGAGCCGATCAGCATGCCGCAGGCGCTGGCCAGCACTCCGGCCAACGGGCTCGGGAACTGCTCGCCCCACTCCGCGTTGAGCGTCAGCGCGAGCCACGTGCCCACGCCGCAGACGATGCTCGTCAGAGCGCCTTGAGTCGTCGCCCCGCGCCAGTACAGACCGAACAGCAGCGGCACAAACGAACCCACGAGCGTTACCTGGTACGCAGCTGATACCATTTCGTAAATCGACGTGCCTTCCATCACGATCGCGTACGTCAACACCGAGGCGGCAAAGACGAAGATCGAAATCCGCATGGCTGTGAGCATGTGTCGGTCGTCCAACGTCGGCCACAAGTGACGCAAGACGTTTTCGACAAAGCTGGTCGACGGCGCGAGCAGCGTGGCAGACGAACAGGACTTGATGGCCGAGACCAGCGCGCCGAAGAACAGCACCTGAGCGATGAAGGGCATGCGCTCGAGGATCATCCTCGGCAACACCTTTTGCGGATCGCTCTCCAGCAGCCGGCCGGCCTCTTCGGGCATGATCAGCAGCGACGAAGTGACGATGAACATCGGCACGAACGCGAACGCCAGATAACACAGTCCGCCGATCACCGCGCCGTTGCGGGCCGTCGGTGCATCCTTGGCCGACATGACGCGCTGGAAGACGTCCTGCTGAGGAATCGAACCGAACATCATCGTGATCGCCGCAGCGATGAAGAACAGCCAGTTTTTCAATCCGGGCTCTGGCAGCAGCTTAAACATTTCGCGCTGGCTGGCCAGGGCGAGCACGTTGTCAGCTCCGCCGGCCAGATCGGCCGACACCCAGGCGATGTACGACAGACCGATCACCAACACGATCATCTGGATGAAGTCGGTGTAAGCGACCGCCAACATGCCCCCCATGATCACATAGACCAGCACCAGAACCGTGCCCACGATCATCCCCACCGGAGGTGAAATCATGCCGCCCGAGAGCACCGAGAAGACGAGACCTAGGGCAGTGATCTGCGCGGCCACCCACCCCAGGTAGCTGAGGATGATCAGAATCGAACACAGGATCTCGATCGGCACACCGTAGCGGTTGCGGTAATAGTCGCCGATCGTCAGCAGCTTCATGCGGTAGAGCCGCGGCGCGAAGAACAGCCCGACCAGCACCAGGCACATC
>JBQCEI010000383.1:0-2564 GCA_051960375.1 Aureliella sp.
CCGCAAATCCAACTGCGGGTAGAAGAGACGAAAAAGGAAGAGTTAATGAGCTATCGCTGAAAAGTTACTCAGGCGAGTTCATCGCGCCGCAATGCATCACGACGCGATGCATGCAGAAGATACAATCCCAAAGCGCGACGTCAAGCAGAGCGTTAACATTTTTTCCACAATTGTCTCGAAGCCCATGGTCGGTTCTGATAGTCTCTCTCCCTTGAATTGCGGATGAGCAGCCGGCACGCGGTAGCGTCCGGTTGCTCGACGGAAAACCGCGGGCTAACGCCCTGCGGTTGATGGAAACCGCGGGCTAACGCCCTGCGGCTGATTGGGGTCAGGCGAACATTGACGGGCTGCGGAAACAAATATGCCTCAAGTGAGTTGGCAATGAGTGCAGAACAGATGGGAGCGCCGGGAGATGCCGGCAGGGCCGAGAGCGGACCTGGCGCGATGCGGACTTTGACCGGCATCGAATCCAATCGCTTGCAGAACGTGTTGAGCGACGATGTTTGTCGCCGCTTGGGCATCTTTGCGTTGCCCCCCGGCTTCCGACTCTCGGTCGTCATCCCCGTCTTCAATGAAGTAAATACGGTCGTGCAAGTGATCGAGCGCGTGCGCCGCACGGCGCTGCCGCTGGAGATCATCCTGGTCGATGACGGCAGCCGCGACGGTACGCGCGATAAACTCTCCGCTATGCCGACGAGCGAAGACTTGAAGATCATCCTGCACGATCGCAATCGCGGCAAAGGAGCTGCGCTGCGCACCGGATTTGAACATGCGACCGGCGACGCGGTCGTGGTGCAAGATGCGGATCTCGAGTACGACCCGGACGATTTTCGGTTTCTCATCCAGCCGATCATCGAAGGCGAAGCCGACGTAGTTTACGGCACGCGTTATGGACATCACGATCGTCAAGTGCCGCCGCTGTGGCACGTGACGGTCAACCGCTGGATCACGCGCTTGACCAATCTCCGCACGGGACTTTATCTCAGCGATGTCGAGACGTGCTACAAAGTGATCCGTCGCGAATTGATTGCCGAGCTTGCGCCGGACCTGCGCGAGAATCGTTTCGGGATCGAGATCGAACTGACGGTCAAACTGGCTCGCAAGCGGGCACGCTTCTACGAGCGACCGATCCGTTACTATCGCCGCAGCTACCACGAGGGGAAGAAGATCGGCTGGCGCGACGGCGTGCGGGCCCTCTACTGCATGCTGCGGTACTAACGGGCCTTCTCCGCGCCCTTCGCGTCCTCCGCGGTAGGAAATTCGAGCACCAACCAAGGCGAATCGCTCTTGGCTCAATCTGGGCAGATTGGCTAGGCTTAAGTGCGATCGGACCTCGGCCTGTTGACAGCATTCTGGAACTCTCGGATGGATCTGCAGCGTTTCGCTCCCAACAACGTACTGATTACTCGTCTCAGCGCTATCGGCGACTGTCTGGCGACGATCCCGCTGGCGGTCGACGTCAAGCGGTTGTGGCCCGAATGTCGGCTGACGTGGGTAGTCGACTGCGCGGCGGCAGCACTGCTTGAACGCCATCCGGCCGTCGACCAGGTGCAGAAGATCAACAAGAAATGGATGAAGGAATCGAAGGGCTGGCGCGAGTTGCGCGAGTGGTTGCGCTCGGGCCGGTTCGATCTGGCGCTCGATCCGCAAGGGCTCACCAAAAGCGCCATGCTCGGTTGGCTGAGCGGTGCGCGAGTCCGCATGGGCTTCGATCGTTCGCACGCTCGTGAAATCGCTCCGTGGCTGAGCACGCATCGCGTCACGCGCACCGCGCGGCACATGGTCGACACCTACCGCGAACTGCTCAGCCCCTGGCGGCCCACGGTGCTCGGGGCGGGCGAGTTCTGCATGCCGCAGTACGCCGAAGAAGCCGAGCGCGTATCCGAACAGATCGATGCGATGCAGCTCGGAAGCGATTGGGTGTGCATCAACGTCGGCGCCGGTTGGCCGACCAAGCTCTGGCCGCCGAGCCGCTTTGCCGAAGTCGCCCAAACTCTTTACCGACAACGCAGCCTGCGGTCGCTGGTCGTGTGGGCCGGCGAACAAGAACGCTTGGCTGCGGAACAAGTCGTCCACGCGCTCGGCCCAGCCGGAGCCTTAGCGCCCAATACGACACTGCCGGAACTGGCCGAATGGCTGCGCAGAGCCAAGCTGATGATCTCGAGCGATACCGGCCCGGCGCATCTGGCCGCGGCCATCGGCACGCCGAGCGTAGTGCTGTTCGGGCCGACTTGGGGCGATGAATGCGGCCCCTACGGCCGAAAGCATCGCGTGGTCCAAAGCATCGTGATGCCACCCAGCGGCTCGCCCAAACGCCGCGGCATCGCCACGGCGATGAATGCGATCTTCGTCGAAGAAGTCATCGATGCGTGCTTCGATCTCCTAGCCCCGCCCCCGGCACAGCGAATGAGTGCGTAGCCAAGCGGTTTTTCGTGCTCGTGCTCGTACTCGTGCTCGTGCTCGTGCTCGTGCTCGTGCTCGTGCTCGTGTTCGTGCTCGTGCTCGTGCTCGTGCTCGTGCTCGTGCTCGTGCTCGTGCTCGTGCTCGACTGCGCTCTTCTTGTA
>JBQCEI010000384.1:0-4833 GCA_051960375.1 Aureliella sp.
CACCCTGGTCTAAAAGATCGAAGCTAGCACGACCACGACCAATTTCGGCGATAATGTCCGCGTCTTTCCGCTGGATCCGCGCAAATTCGATAGCACGATCCAGCAGATTGAACGCCTGTGGGAAGCGACCAAGAAGCGCAACCGCCTCCGCATCGTCGTGCCAGGCGACAGCACGGCCGATAGTTCGCTGCCGCAGAAAGCGATCGTCGTCGAAGATCGCAACGCGCCACTGATCAACGGCATCAACGGCAAGCCGAAGAAGACCGACGACAAACCGACCGCGGCGGGCGCGGCGGGCGCTCAGCCGTCGGGAGCCGCCGGAGCTGAAAGCGACGCCGCCAAAGTTCGCGCAAGCGAATCCTCGCCCACCGCAGACGCACCCCAGGAAGCGCCCAACAACGATGAGCAGCCGCAGACACACCATGCGCGTCGCGGCGGCCGCTTTGTCAGCACGCCCCAAGAATCATCCGCGGCCTCCGAAGCCGACTCGCCGTCCGAAGAACAAGCTCAGCCCGCCGCCGCGCTGACCGCGGCCAAAGCCGACGATGCGTCATCGGTCGAGGACAGCGACATCGTGATCATGCCCGGCCCGGGCGGCTTGATCATCACTTCCAACGATGGCCAAGCGCTCGCCGAGTTCGACAACATGCTGCGGATGCTGGTCGACCAAACGGCCACCAATTCGCTCGAACCGACGTTCTACTGGCTCAAGTACATCCGCGCGGCCGCGGCCAAAGAACTTCTCGAATCGATCCTCTCGGGCACCGCGTCGAGCAGTAGCAGCAGCGGTGGCGGCGGACTGATCGGCGACATGGTCAGCGAAGTCGGAGGAGGCCTGATTGGCTCGCTGCTGGGAAGTCGCGGCGGCGTCGGAGCGGGTGCTTCTTCGCTGACGACCGGCGATGTGATCATCCATGCCGATCCGCGCCTGAACGCTCTGATCATTCGCGCGAACGCAATCGACTTGGAGCTTTGCGAGCAGCTTCTGAAGGTCTTCGATCAACCCGACAGCCCGATTTCGGTGCAAACCCGCGGCATCATCGAAGTCATCCCAGTCACCAGCCAGGACGCCGACGCGGTCGCCACGATGGTCAAGGCGCTCTTCAGCGATCGCATTGAAGGCGGCGGCGGAGGAGGTGGCGGCGGCGGAAGCAACCGCGGCGGTGGCGGTGGAGCTCCCGATCCGCGCGAGATCATCGCGGCCCTCACCGGCGGCGGCCGTCGCGGCGGCAGCGGTGGCGGGAACAGCCAGTTAACCGAAACCAAGATTTCGATTACAGTTGACAAAAACACCAACTCGCTCGTCGTCATGGCCCAGCCCCAAGACATCGCTCTGATCCGCACCCTGGTCGATTCGCTCGACGTGGCGGGCAGCGACGTCGAGGAGCAAATCCAAGTGGTATCGCTGACCGGCACCAACTTGAATGCGGGCATGATCGATAGCGCGCTCAAAGGCGTGCTCGGTTCGAAAGCCAAGACCAGTACCTCGAGCAGCAGTAGCAGCAACGGAGGTAGCAGCAGTTCGAGTCAGTCGAGTTCGTCTCAGCAAGGGGGCGGCGACGATGCCGACGCAGCCCGCCGGCGGGCCGAATTCTTCCAGCAGCTGCGCGATCGCTTCCAAGGGGGCGGTGGCAGCGGTGGCAGCTCGCCCACCGGCGGTTTCCGCGGATTCGGCGGGGGCGGCTTTGGCGGCGGCGGCTTTCCCGGCGGCTTCAATCGCGGCGGTGGTTCTAGCGGTGGCAATTCAGGCGGACGTGGAGGACGTTAAACAATGGTGATGCTGGAAGCTGGCGAAATTCTCATGCGCCGTGGCTTGCTCGATGCGCAGCAACTGGACAAGCTGCGCGACGGCGGCAACCACAATCTGATCGACGCCGCTATCCAGCAGGGGCTCGTGCAGGAGGAACCGGCCCTGCGGGCGCTGGGCGATGAACTGGGGATGGACTTTGTCGATCTGCGCGAAATCGCGGTCGATGCCGAACTGGTCAAGAGCTTTCCGCAGAAGCTGATCTATCGCCATTCGCTCTTTCCGCTGCGGCGCGAGAACGGCTCGCTCGTGCTCGCCACCAGCGATCCGCTGGACGTCTACGCCTTAGACGAAGCCAGCGCGGCCACCGGGCTGACCATCGTCCCGGTCGTCTCCGAACGAGCGGAAATTGCGCGCCTGGTGAAGAAACATCTGGGCGTCGGTTCGGAGACGGTCGAGGGGCTGCTGGCCGCTCGCAACGAAGACGAAGACATCCAGTTGCTCGAAGAGCTGCAGATCGACGGCAGCGAACTGAGCGAAATGGCTCAAGAAGCCTCGGTCGTTCGCCTGGTCAACGAACTGCTGGTCGAAGCGATCGACTCGCGGACTAGCGACGTGCACATCGAATCGCAAGGCTCGGGGCTGGTGGTCCGCTACCGCATCGACGGCATCTTGCACACCCAGCCGGTGCCGCCGGAGATCAATCGCTTTCAAGCGGCGATCATCAGCCGCTTGAAAATCATGGCCCGGCTCAACATCGCCGAAAAGCGCCTGCCGCAAGACGGACGCATCAAGCTGAAGGTGCACGGCCGCGAAATCGACATCCGCTTGTCGGTCATCCCGATGATCCATGGCGAGAGCCTGGTCATGCGTATTCTCGACAAGGGAGCGATGAAGTTCGACCTGCAAAGCCTGGGTATGGACCCGGATACCTACCGAGTTTTTAGCGAACTGATCCGCCTGCCGCACGGCATCGTGCTGGTGACCGGCCCGACGGGCTCAGGCAAGACAACCACGCTGTACAGCTCGCTGCTCGAGATCAAGAGCGACGAGAACAAGATCATCACGACCGAGGACCCGGTCGAATACCAGCTCGACGGCATCAACCAGATTCAAGTGCATTCGAAGATCGGTTTGACCTTTGCCGCTTCGCTGCGCAGCATTCTGCGTCACGACCCCGACAACGTGCTGGTCGGCGAAATCCGCGATGCCGAGACGGCCGAAAACGCGATCCAAGCCTCGCTGACCGGCCACTTGGTTTTCAGCACGCTGCACACCAACGACGCCTCGGGCGCCTACACGCGTATCGTCGATATGGGCATCGAGCCGTTCCTGGTCGCCAGCACGGTCGAAGGGGTCATGGCCCAGCGCCTGATTCGCCGCCTGTGCCCGCACTGCAAAGAGGCGTATCACCCGAAGAAAGAAGACATGCCGTCGGATTTCCCGTGGGAAAAGCTCGACGGTCAGCCGCTGTACCGCTCGGTCGGTTGCCGCACCTGCCGCAACGTCGGCTACACGGGCCGCTTCGGCATTTATGAATTGATGGTCACCAACGAAGAGATCCGCGAGCTGGCCCACGAACGGGTGAGCAGCTGGACGATCAAACAAGTCGCGTTAAAACATGGCATGAAGACCTTGCGCGTCGACGCTTGGAGCAAAGCGATCGAAGGCCGCACGAGCGTCGATGAAGTGCTGCGCGTTACCAAGGGCGACCGCCTCGCTTAGATTGCCCGCCGCTCCGCGAACTCCGCGGTAAACCTGAGCATGAAAACGCGCCGCCCCAAGTTCCCAATCTCCAGCCTCCCTCCCAAGCAGCACGCCGCCCACGACCATGCCCGACTTTGCCTACGTAGCTCGAGACGCGCGCGGTCAGCGGCTTACCGGCACGCTGACGGCCAATAGCCAACGCGAAGCCATCGCCCAGCTCGATGCACGCTCGCTCTTTCCGATCGAACTGAACCAGACCAAAGAGGTCGGCGACACGCGGAACAAGCGAGTCAGCGGTCAGGTGATGGCCACGACGTACATGCAGCTGGCATCGCTGCTGCGAAGCGGTGTGCCGCTGCTGCGCAGCATCACGGTGATGAGTTCGCAGGCGAGCAAGCCCGCGCTCAAAGCGGTGCTCGAAGAGATCAAGGCCCGCGTCGAAGAAGGCGAACCGCTGCCGTCGGCTATGGCTCGTTTCCCGCGGGTCTTCAGCGACATGGCGGTCAACATGGTGCGCGCCGGCACCGAGGGGGGCTTCCTGGAAGATGCCCTCGAGCGCGTGGCGACCTTTACCGAACAGCAGCAAGAGCTGAAGGGGCGAGCGATCGGAACGCTGGCTTAACCGATCTTCCTGGGCGTCGTCGGCACCTCAGTCGTGACGGTGTTGATCGTCTTCTTCGTCCCGAAGTTCGAGTCGCTGTTTACGAGCTTGCGAGAGAAGGGACAACTTCCCTGGGCCACCGACGCGCTGCTGAACCTGAGCGCCTTCTTGCAAGCGTACTGGTTCGTGCCGATCGCCGTCATCGTCGCGGCCATCGCAGGCTACGTCTACCTCATGAAGAGCGACGAGGGCAAGCGTTTCTTCGACTGGTTCAAGATCAAGATCCCTGGCTTTGGATCGATCTTTTTGAACCTGGCGGTCGCTCGTTTCTGCCGCGTGCTGGGAACGCTGCTGTCCAACGGCGTGCCGATTTTGAAGTCGCTCGAGATCAGCAGCAGCGCCGCCGGCAATCGCGTGCTCTCGCAATCGATCAGGAAGGCTAGCGAGAACATCACCGCCGGGGAGAAGCTGGCCACGCCGCTGGCCGCCTCGGGACATTTTCCCAACCAGGTCGTGGAAATGATCGCCGTGGCTGAGGAGTCCAACACGCTGGACAAGGTGATGGTTCAAATCGCCGACAACCTCGAGCGCACGACCTTCCGCCGGCTCGACATCATGGTGCGCTTGCTCGAACCGATGATGCTGTTGCTGATGGCCGGCGTGGTGTTTTTTATCGTTTTAGCGCTGATGGTACCGCTCCTAAACAGCTCGAGCACGGTTTAGTACCGTAGTCGAGTTAGTACCGTAGTCGAAGGCGATGTAGTAAAATGGGTGCCCG
>JBQCEI010000385.1:0-6174 GCA_051960375.1 Aureliella sp.
CCATGACGACGACCCTGACGTACTGGCACCGTTGCCGGCGCCTCTCCACGTCATGGTGAACCGCTGCAGGCTGGCTGAGTTTATATGGCCGGGGTACAACCCGGTGGTCTCAAGCCGTGTGCGGGAGAAGATCGGCGAACTGCCGCATGTTCGCTTTCAAGAAGTGGTGATCGAGAAGGCGATCGATTACGCGTGGGCGCCCGGCAGCGAGCTATCGATTGAGCCTGGCAATTTAACCAACAGGGAAGTGTTCAAAAAACTCAAAGCCTGCTCGTCTCAGGCAATAGGCCCGCTCTATGAACTCCAGGGGCTCAGCTATCGCGAAATCCCGGCGCAAGTGCATCGCAGTGCGAAGCTGAGCATCGAGCTCGGCACTCCTCCCCTTGCCCAAACGGTGGAGGTTGAACTATCGCCGGAGCTGCTGAAGGCGTTTCCTCTATTCTTCTCCGGCCAGTCGATGATCGTTGTGGATCATGTGTTCGCCAAGTTTGAAAAGCAGGTCGACCGGCTGTTTTTCGTCGTTCGAGAAAATGAGGTTGCTTGAGCGGCAGCTGGTCGCGCGAGCAGCGTCCGGCGATAGCGTTCGGTGTCAACCCAAGGTAGCCCTGTCGAAACAATCAGCCCGCATGCGGTAGCGTCGGTGCGGCGGATTGTTGAGGAAGCGACGTCGCCTTTGGGCATTTTCGGAGGAAAACCGCACGGCTGCGTTGCTTCTTTTTTAGTTGAGACCTACCTTTCCCTGAAGTGCCTCCGCGCGAATCGCGTTACGATATTCTGCCGGCATGCGCAAACGCTGAGGCGTAGTCTTTCAGGCGGACTCCGTCGGCGGCCGGTTCTTCAGCCGGGCTATCGGCCAACTCCGCATGGCGATGTGCTGCCGTGGCGTTCCCGCATCGACCGTTGGCATTGTCCCCTTTGTCTCTGTCGGACGTTTCTATGTCGCACACCACCGCCCGCGTGATCGAGCAGACGTCGCACTTGGCCAAGTCGTTCATTTGGAATCTTCAGTCCCGGTACTACGAGGAGCTCGGGATCGAAGCGTGGCTCAGCGGCGAGATCGCTTCGCGGGTGACTTGCAACTCGTACATCGCCGCTTGCTACGCCCGGCTGATCGCCGCTTATGTAGCCGACGTCGGGGCTGAGAACGTGACGATTCTCGAGCTCGGCGCAGGGCACGGACGCTTCGGATTTCTCTGCGCGACCCATCTCAAAGATATGGCCGAGCGCGGTTCGTTCGCCGCCAAGAACTGGAAATATGTGCTGACCGATGTCGCCGAGCGGAATATCGGTTTCTGGGAAGAGCATGAGGCTTTCCGTCCGTTGGTCGCACAAGGGCTGGTCGACTTTGCTCGCTACGAAAGTGGCGCCAACCAATCGATTACGACTCGGGTCTCCGCCGAAACGATCGGCAGGGACCGGCCGGCTGAGGACCTCGTGGTCATTGCCAACTACTTCTTCGATTCCATGCCGATGGATGTGTGGCAAGTGGAAGAGGGCAGCCTCCGCCTGTGTTCATCGGTACTGAGCTTGCGAGACGGGGCTACGGTATCCGATCCGGCCGACGTGCAGATACTCGATCAGTTGGAGCTTTCGTGGATTCCCGTAGCGAAGGAACGCGCCGATTATCCCAGCAGTAACTGCAACGCGGTCGTCGAAGGCCTTGGCCAGTCGATCGGCACCGGGACCTTTACGGTACCGACGGCCGGCTTCGAGATCATGCAAGAACTCGACTCGTGGTCTGAGAACGGCAGCTTGTTGTTGGTCGCCGACAAGGGATACTGCCGCGAATCGGACTTCGTCGGTCGCCCCTTTCCGACGATGATGCAGCATGGCTGCTTTTCCTTCAGTCTGAATTTTTGTGCCCTAGCTCGCTGGTTCGAGCGGCGCGGTGGCACGGCCTTCCTGCCTCAGTATCACCACGATCTGATTGCCACGGCGGCGTTCGTTTCTCGCAAGCAAGCTAGCCGCTTTGCGACGCTCGGTCTGGCCTATCATGAAGACGCCGGTACCTTCAGCCCCGACGACTACCATCAGATTACGCGACGCTGCGATGAAACGCGGCCGGATTTCAAAGCCTGTTTGGCCCTGATGCGCCTGAGCCGCTGTGAACCGATGGTGCTTTATCGACTGCGACGCGCCATTCGCTCTCACATCGAGAACGCCAGTCGCAAGGATTTGCAAGACCTTCGCGAGCTGCTGGTCCTCTCGATGCGCAATTATTACCACTTAGATAAAACGGATATTCCGTTTGCCGTGGGTCTGATTTATCAGCGCATGGGTGATGACGAATCGGCGATTTCCAACTACCGGGACTCGCTGCGGCTGTTCGGCGAGTCGCCGCTGACGCTGGTGAACATGGCGCATTGTTTGATGAATGCCTCGCGCGAGGATGAGGCCCGACAGTGCATCGGGCGCGCCCTCGAGTTGGCTCCCGACGATGAGGACGCGCTGAGCTTCAAGGCAAGACTGGAACTGGTTCCATAGAGGCCGGTTGAAAACGTCCATGCCGATACTCGGAAAGATTCGCCGTCGGGCGGAAGCTCGCGGTTTGCAGAATGTGGCCGGAGCTACCACGTGCCGGCCGATGGAATCCATGCTTGTTAAGCGCCAGAGCAACTGCTTTCTCAAAAGGCTGAGGTCATGCTTCAGATGGAAGTTGATGCGAGTGTTTCGCCCGATGGGTTTGATCGGTGGTTGACGGCGACGCTGGGTGCGCATCGTCCGCCCGAGCTGGTCGCTGATCATCCCTGGGCAAAGACTTTCCGCGTCAGGGCCGGCCAGCAGACTTTTTTTGCCAAGCTGCTACCCGCCAGCCAGCGCGAGGCCCTCGCCGCCATGCCAGTGCTAGCCGAATGTTTTCCGCATAGCGTTCCGGGCGTCGCCGCAGTCGATCCCGAGTTGGGCGCGATCTTGTTGCAGGACCATGGCGGTGAAGAATGGGGCACGACTGATGAGCCCGAGCGACTTGCGAAGTTGCTCGCCACCTATGCCAGCATCCAGGCGCAAGCGGCTCGCACTCCAGGCTTGCTCGGACGGTTGCCGCGATTCGATGCTGACGGACTCGTCGAACGCTTCATTGAGTACTTCCGCCCGCTGTACAGCGGAAGGGGCGCTGTCGGAGCAGCCCACTTCATCGGAGAGGACGAAGCCGCACGCTATTTCGAGCAGCTGCGGTTGCGGCGCGAGCCGCTGGAGGCGTTGGTCGAGACCGCCCAGGCGCTGCCGCTAACGATAAACCACTGCGACCTCCGCACCAAAAATGTGGCTGAGAAAGCCGATGGATCGGTGGTGATCTTCGACTGGGACGAAGCGGTAGCTGGCCCAGCCGGCATGTCATTGCACAACTTCTTCAGCGGCTGCTCGGCGATCGCGGACGTGCTCTATGGCAGTGCCGATGCGTCGCCGCTGGTGGGCAAGCATGATTCGCTGCTCAAGATGTATATCGAGACGCTCGCCGCCGGCCAATATGCCGATCGTGCGCAAATTGAAGATGCGATTGTCGGCTCGGCTTGCATGGGCGTGATGCGCTATCTGCTCAGCTATGGCAAGTTCCCGATGGAGAGCGCCGAGAATCGCAAGGTCATCGCCAAGATCATCTGTCGGCGCTCCGACGACCTACTGAAGCTGGCCGACCGCATGGCGGCCTGCGACCGACAGTGCTCGCTGCGGTTGATCGACGACTATGAGCAACGCGGAAATGGTCGCGCTGCGCAGCGACTCTTGGCGAACTACCTTTCGCTCCATCCGGCCGATGCCGATGCGCGGGTTAGCTTGGCAGAAAAGTTGGCTGCATCGGACAAGCCGCAAGAGGCCGAGATGGTTCTGCGAGCCGGCTTGGCATCGGATCCGACGTGTGCTGCACTACGCTTTGCGCTGGGGGAAATGTTGCTCGAGCGATTGGAGCTGGAAGCGGCGGTCGATCAGTTGCAGCTGGCTGCGACCTTCGCGCCGAAGAATGCGGAGATTCGCAAGCGATTCGAGGAGGGCCTGCTCCTACAAGCCACGTTGCGCGATGCATCGGCTGTTGGGCAGGTGCCGCGGCTGCGATTCACCGAGGAGGAGATACGAACGGGCGTTATGTCGCCGTGCAAGCGACAGATGGCCGCACGATTGTTTCGCGAATACGGCACGCTGTTGATCGAAAACGTCTTTTCAGCGGACCTGCTCGAGCGGCTGCATGCCGAGTTCAGCGAGCGGTATGAAAAATATTTCGCCGACAGCCGGCCAGGCGATGCGCTGCGAGTCGGAGATCGGCGGTTCATGATCACGGTGGATATCGCCGGACCGTTCAACGATCCGGCGCTGTACGCTCCGGCGTTGCTGACGCCCGTTTTGTTGCGGCTGCTCGGGGACGCGTACATTCTCGGCAGTTTCACGGCGGTCGCGTCGTTGCCCGGTGCGCAGGACATGCGCATGCACAAGGACCATCCGGCTTTATTTGACGACCAGTGCGCTTCGACTTTGCCGACGTTTGCCGTTACGACGCTCATTCCTCTGCGCGGATTCGATCGAGCGATGGGAACGACGCGCGTGGTGAAGAAGAGCCATCGCTATAGCTCCGCCGAGTCGGCCGAGATGGAGTACCAGGACCCATACGGCCCGGTCGGCTCGTGTCTGCTGATGGATTACCGCTTGTCGCATCAAGGCCTGGCTAACCGCTCGCCATCGATCCGCCCGGTCCTGAGCCTCGTGTACAGCCGCCCCTGGGTCCGCGACAGCGTGAACTACAAACTCCAGGACCCGCTCAAGATGAGCCGCGAAGAGTTCGCCCGCGTCGGCCAAGATCAGCAACATTTGTTCGCCTGTTTACCGTCGCGCTGAGTTTCGTTCCGCGAGAAAGGTTAGTGGTCCAACGTGGGACGGCAGTCCTCTGCCGTCAGCACCCGGCAAGCCGGCCAACTGTGCCCGTCCAGCTCTTCTGTATTTGCTTTCTTCATTGGCCGCTTCGCGGCCTATCAAGGGCTGTGGCTGAAAAAGGGGTCAGGACTCTTTTCCGGTAAAGAGTCCTGGACCCTTTTTGACCTGGACCCTTTTTGACCGTGGAGGCGCGGCGAGCGCGGAGGGGTTCTCTGCGTCCCCCGCGCCTGCGCGGTAAAGACGACGGGCAACGAGGAATGCGGCGTGCAGGCGGCTGAGACGAGAGTGGCGGGGAAGTGGAAAGGGCGCGCAGCTGGGACGGGGGTGATGTGGTTTTTACTGGTATTCGCAATTGCGGTTTTGCTCGCGGGGCTCGTTTCGGCGCTGGCTAATCGCAGCATTCTGTCGACGGCGGTGTTGCTGTTGGCGACGGGGTTTTTGTGCGGGCCCGGCTGGCTGGGTCTCATTCAGTTGGATGCGGGGGGATCGCTCGTGGAGACATTTGCGGAGCTGGCCCTCTTCGCGGTGCTCTTCGTCGAGGGAATGGGGTTGAAGGTGGGGCGCCTCCGCCGCCACTGGATGTTGCCCGCGCGGGCTTTGATCATCGGCATGCCGCTGACGATCTTGTTAATCGCGGTCCTGGCGCATTACTTAACGGGGCTGCCCTGGATCGAGAGCCTGCTGTTGGGATCGATTCTTTCGCCGACCGATCCGGTGTTTGCTTCGCAATTGGTTTCGCAGCGCGACGTTCCGCGGCGCTTGAAAGATTTTTTGAACGTCGAGAGCGGGCTGAACGACGGCTTGGCGCTACCCGCCGTCTTCCTGTTTTTGGCGATGGCTCAAAATACCAAGGACGACTGGCTCGAGAACGCGGGGCGTCTGTTGGCTGGGGCCGCGCTAGGGCTGGTGATTCCCGCTGGTGCGGTCGCGGCGGCGCGATTGCCGAGCTTTGCAGTTGCCGGCATATATCGGCCCATCTATGGCTTGGCCATCGCGATGCTGATTTATGCGGTGACGTCGCTTACGCACACGAACCAATTCTTGGCGGCGTTTTTCGGCGGAGTCTGTGTAGCGACGCTCGCTCCGAAGGCCAAGGAAGTTTTTGCACCTTTGGGGGAACCGATCGCCGAGCTGCTCAAGCTGGCAGGCGTGCTGAGCTTCGGCGCTTTGCTGACTCCCAAGCACCTCTACCACTTGCCTTGGCAGGACTACGCATTCGCCGTAGCGACTCTCTTGCTGGCTCGGCCGCTGGCGGTTGGCCTTTCGCTGCTGGGCGGCGGGCTGAGCAGGGGCGAAACGGCGGCAGCCCTTTGGTTC
>JBQCEI010000386.1:0-3272 GCA_051960375.1 Aureliella sp.
ACTGCCGTCCCACAGTTGGGCTAGCTACTTTTGTGGCTGCCCATAATCGTTCAATCGTCGGCGTTGTCGCCGTCTTTAATCACGAAGCGAGCCTTCAGCCGTGCAACTTCGCTGGCCAGGCCGGCGGCTTTGACGCTCTTGAGAACTTCGTCGAAGTTCTTGTACGCCGCCGGCGCCTCGTCCTTGGGATAGTTGCGACAGTTGGTCAGGATGTCGTGCTGATCGAACGATTGATCGATCGCCCGCTGGTCGAGCTCGCGCATGGCGCGGCGACGTCCGAGCACTCGGCCCGCTCCGTGGTTCACGCTGTAACAGCTCAGCGCCGCCCCGGGATCAGCCACCATCACGCTTGAACCGGCTTGTGGATTGCCCGGCAGCAAGATCGGGTGCCCGGTGTCGGCGTAGACCGTTCCTTGCAGCGCAGGATGCCCAGCCGGAAACGCACGCGTCGCTCCTTTGCGATGCACCCAAGCCACTTCATCTTTCACGATCTCCTTGCGAGCGATGTTGTGGCTGATGAAGTACACCAGTTGCCCTTCGATCCCCGGAAACACTTCTTCAAACGCTTCGAGCACCAGCGCGTTGATCAGCAGGTGATTGAGCGTAGCAAAGTTCGCCCCGAGCGCCATGTCGTCCAGGTAGGCATTGGCTTCGTTGGTACCCAGCGGCGCATAAACCAGTTCGCGATCGTTGCCCGGCAAGGGAATGCCTAAGCGAGCAAACTCTGATTGCATCGATCGGAACTGTCCGCTGGCCAGCGAATGCCCCAGACCGCGGGAACCGCAGTGCGACAAAAACGCCACGCGACCATCGCGCAGTCCGAACACTTCAGCCGCCCGCTCGGCCCGCGGATGATCGACCACGTCGACGACTTCGCACTCGCCGAAGTGATTGCCTCCGCCGTAGGAGCCGAGCTGCGCAACCTTCTCATCGAAGTTGCGAATGGCGCCGGCAGCAAGCAAGCGTTCCAGACGCTCACCCAGCGCGCCGGGCGTATCGTCATGGCCGCGATGAAACGCATCCTCGCACCGCTGAGCCCAATCGGGCGGAATGCCTAGCGCTTCGCACACCGCAGGCGATGCACCTTCGACGAGCAAGCGTTTGCCGAGCCCTGGCGAAACATGCCGAGCTCCCTTCACGTGCCGCTGACCGCGACCGGGGCCGGTCGGAATGCGGCGACACACCGCTTGGATCAACTGCCGACGGATCGGCCGCTCTTCGATCTGCTCGGCCGGCAAGTCGAACTGCAGCAGGCTCATCGAACACTTGATGTCGACGCCCACCGGGCCGGGATAGATATGAGTCGGCGAAACGAGCACGCTTCCCACCGGCGCGCCGTACCCGCAGTGCCCGTCGGGATTCAGCACCAAATCGCTCACCCCCGGCGCGAGCCGCGAATTGATCGCTTGCTGCAAACACAGTTCATCGAACGTAGTGCGGATCGGCTCGGTTCCAATCACCGTAATCGGCTTGGCGTCCGTACCGGTTGGCAACACGGCAGTGGCTTCGCCCGTTGGAATAATCGGTTGCATGCTGATTTCCTTAAATCGAGTCGGAGATTGTCACAGCAGAGACAACCTCGACTCAGCACATGTTCGCCTGCGTAGTTCTTTTCTTGTCTCCCCCTCGCCCCGCTTCGGGGAGAGGGGGCCGGGGGGTGAGGGGCTGAAGCGCGGAAATGTTCAGCCTTTCAGGACCAACGGTGGTTTGTCGGGCTCTGTGGCGGGTTCGTCCCTTGCTTACGCGT
Source organism: Aureliella sp. (assembly GCA_051960375.1). Taxonomy (GTDB): domain Bacteria; phylum Planctomycetota; class Planctomycetia; order Pirellulales; family Pirellulaceae; genus Aureliella. The sequence goes on from JBQCEI010000386.1 coordinate 1,748, forward strand.
CGGGTTACAAAAACTGCGCGGCTAGATGTCACTCACCCCAGCCGCATCCACACCGCCTTGAGATACTCCGCCTCGGGAAAATTGCCGGAAATCGGATGGCAGGGGGCGGCACCGGTGCGGGCGAGAATTTGCATGGGGCGGGGCAGGGCGCCCGGATTCTCCGCCGAGCGCGTGCTGCTGCGAGCCGCGCTGCGCACCAGGCGTATGAACTCGTCTTCAGGCAATAGCCCCGCGCAAGTGCAGCTGACCATCAGCCCGCCAGGCTTCACGAGCTGCATCGCCAAGCGGTTAAGGTCGAAGTGTTTTTTCGTGCCCTCTTCGATCTCGGCTCGCGAACGAATGAGCTTCGGCGGATCGAGGACGACCATATCGTATTGGCGTCCGCTGCGCAGCATGTCGCGCATGTAAGCAAACGCGTCGGCTTGCGTGAACTTGATGCGCACGTCGTTGAGCGCCGCATTCTGCTTGGCGAATTTCAATGGCTCTTCATCCAGGTCGATACCGGTTACATCGGAAGCTCCGCCGAGCTTGGCAGCCATCACGGCGAAGCCGCCGGTGTAACAGCACACGTCGAGCACCGACTTGCCGCTGCACAGGTCAGCGACGCGTTTGCGGTTCTCGCGCTGATCGCAGAAGAAGCCCGTCTTGTGGCCCGTGCCAAAATGCACTCGGTAGCGTGTGCCGTTTTCAGTCACCGTGACGTGAGGCGGCAACTGCGGGCTGCCCCACGGCTGGAAGTCGGCCCCTTCTTGGCTGACCAGCTGCGGACTGGGCTGGACGAGCCAATGCCGCGTGCCGAGTTTGGCGGCGAGTCGCTCGAGGATCGCGACGGCCCGCGTTCCCATCGCCAACGAAAACACTTCGGCGCTCAGCACGTCGCCGTAGCGATCGATGACCAGCCCTGGAAAGCCGTCGGCCTCAGCATGCAGCACGCGATAACAATCAGCGACGCGGTCGAGCCCCAGGATATCGCGCCGCAGCGATACCGCTTGCTCGAGCCGCTGGTCCCAGTACGCTTCGTCGGGTACTTCTTCGCCCCAGCGAACGATGCGCAGCGCGATCTCGGACTTCGGATTGTAGAGGCCGTAAGCGAACAGCTGCGGCTCAGGCACGTCTTGGTTGTGATACACCGCCACCCAATCGCCGCGGCGCAGCGTGCCGCTGATGTGCCGGATGCGTTTGCGAAAGACGTTCGGATGCGTCGTCGGCTTATCGAGCATCACTGCGGCCAGCTCGGCCGACGGGGGCACGACGAGCGGCTGAGCGGGCAAGCGGCCCGGTGCAGCGCTGCGTGCGTAGGTATTGCTTTGTTGAGTGGTGCGTTTGGGCACGTGAGGCTACTGGTTTCTAGTTTCTTGTGTGGCACTGGCTATGCCAGTGTCTTCCCTTCGAAGTTTCAAGCTGGACGATTCCGCCAGGCGCTCCAATGGCAACCAGCCAACCGCCGTGTCAGCCCAAAGTAATGTAAGTGTCAGCCGTTGGAAGGCTGCTCTGTTCGGCACGCTAAAGACTTCGAAGAAGAGAC
>JBQCEI010000387.1:0-6210 GCA_051960375.1 Aureliella sp.
GGGCCAAGAACCGAGCAGCCGCATCCCTGGGAACTGGTACTGGTCATGAACGGACAACAGAGTGGAACGGAGATGCCGTCACCATAACGCGCGTCGCATTAGATTCAACCAGTTTTGCCTAGTTTGAAGAACGCTTTTGCCTGCTTGGCGGCAAAGCCCCATGGCTCGGACTTCGCGGAGCAAACGGCGCGCGCAACGACCTGAAAATGGGCAACGTGCGTTGGTCTTTCCGGTTGCGGCCTTTGCCGCGGAGACGCAGAGAACGCGGAGAAGATAAATTTAACAGACGAACCGATGTTAGATCACTTTGCAAGCATTGCCCAACGCGTCGGCGAGCGGGTCGCTCTCTGGCGCACAAAAGCCCAGGTGGAGGTGGCGGCGCCAGCCTTCGGCCATCGCGAACTGATTACTCATCTGCCCGACTGATCGATTGAGTTGCTCCATGGTGGCCACGTACGAGCCGAGCTGCTGCGTCTGATCGAGCCAGTCGGCTTGGCTGGCATGGGCTCTCAAAAGCTCGGCTTTGCGCGGCATCAACTCGCTCACATCGACAAAGTGACTCGGCACGACCGGGTCGCCCAGCGGCGTGCAGTTGCCATGCGGCTGAGCATGATAGACGGTCACGTCAGCATCGTACGTTGGCACTTCGGGCTGGCTGCGGTAATTGGGCATCGCTCGTGCAAAGGCCGCAGTCACGGCCAGTCGGGCGGCGTTCTGATGGTCTTCCATGTAGTCGGCCAGCGCGTGCGTCAGCACGATCTGTGGCTTGGCTTGGCGAACGACCGCTGCGACCTGAGCCAACAACTCGCTGTTGTAGAATATCGCCAGGTCGTCGCAGATCGGCGGATAGAACTGAGCCCCCAACAGCTCGGCCGCTCGCCGCGCTTCCTCCAGCCGCGTGCGGGCACAGGCCTCGCGGTCGAGAGTCATCGAGCCGTAGCAGCCGTTGGCGATGTTGAAGTAGTGCAGCTGCCAGCCGCGCTCGGCCAATTGCATCAACGTACCGGCCATCACGAATTCGATATCATCGGGGTGGGCTGCGATGGCTAGGACGCTCGGCATGATCGACTGGGCTTTCGTGGTTCGTTGATGAGGGAAACGATGTGCGGAAGGATTTTACCGCGGAGACGCGGAGGGCGCGGAGAGGACGCAGAGAAAGAAGGAACGATGACGCTTGAGGAGTGGGAAGGTGAGCTGGGGAAGTGGGCGATCGGGCCGGTCGGACATGGTGAACCGAGTGCGCCAGCTGCCGATGCAACTACTTCGACGCCATGGCTGGACAGCATCGAGCAGCCGGCGATGGCTTGCGAGTTCGAAGTGCTGCTCAATCACGATCAGTACCCGCAGGGCATCGAAGTGGCTCGCGACGCGCTCCGCGTTATCCACTCGATCGAAGATCAACTGAGCGTCTATCGTTCGACGAGCGACTTCAGCACGATCAATCGCTTTGGGCATCTGCGCTCCGTCGCTGCCAGCTACGACGTATGCCGGATGTTGGCCGCGGCGCTCGACGTGAGCCGCGAGACGCAGCGCGCCTTCGATATCACTGCGGGAACTCTGTCGGAGGTCTGGGGGTTCTCCAGACGCCAAGGTCGCAAGCCGGCTGACGACGAGATCGCGGCTGCCTTGCAGACGGTCGGCGCCGATCTCGTCTCGGTCGACCGCACGGCGTCGACAGTTCGGCTCCAACGCTCCGGCGTGAAGCTCAACCCCGGCGGCATCGGCAAGGGTTACGCGCTCGATCGCGTAGCCAACGCGCTGGTGGAAAAAGGAGTACGCGATTTTCTCATCCATGGCGGTCGCAGTTCGGTAGCCGCCCGCGGCAATCGGCTCGAGGCGTCGGCTGGCGGCGGTTGGTGGATCGCCGTGGCGCATCCGCTGCGCTGGGAAGAGAAGCTCGGCCGCGTGCGTCTGCGCAATCGAGCCTTGGGAACCAGCGGCGCGGGCAAACAATTCTTTCACTACCAAGGCGTGCGCTACAGCCACGTGATCGATCCTCGCACCGGCTGGCCCGCGCAAGGCGTGCTGAGCGCCACGGCGATTTGCCGTAGCGGCACGCTGGCCGATGCACTGGCGACCGCTTTCATGGTGATGGGGCCCGAGGCGACGCGAGCTTTTTGCGCGGCCCGGCCATCGATCGGCGCTATCCTCGTCAGCACCCCGCCGGGTTCGAGCCGCCTGGAGATCGACTGCATCAACGTCGCCGCCGAGGACTGGCAAGTCGGTCGCGAGCTGTAATTCAGCGAAGCCAGGGATTACCGCGGAGGGGGCGGAGAGCGCGGAGTAACCGGCATGCCGGGCATAGCCTGAACAGGTGGCATAGGAGCGCTCAATTCGGTCGAGTGGTGCGGTTTGACAGTCGCTAGGGGCGACTTAGGTTTGCGTAACCCCCTCGAGCTGCAAATTTTCACCTGGCGTCCCGGTAGGACCCATACAAACCGCAAACCGAGCCTTTGAGCATGAGCGATCTGATGACCGCGCCCCGCGCGAGTTGGAGTACCAGTACAGAACCTTCACTGCTGTCGCTGCCCGTTCAAGGGCGCGACGCGGTGGTCGATCGCATGGAGCAGCAGTTCGATCAGTTGCTCGATTTGCTGGCCGCCGATCAGCTGCTCGACGAACTCGACTTTCCTCGTCAACGCTCGCTCAGTCCTGCGGGCGTCGATCAGGCCATATCGGGCGAGGCTCCTGAGGCTGGGACCGATCAAATTGAACTGAGCGTCGTCATGCCTTGCCTGGACGAAGCGGAGACGATCGGCAACTGCGTGCTCAAAGCGATCTACGCTCTCGAAAAACTGGGCGTCGCCGGCGAGATCATTGTCGCCGACAACGGCAGCCGGGACGACTCGGTCGATATTGCCGAGGCGCTCGGGGCAACGGTCGTGCATGCGTCCGAGCGCGGCTACGGCGCGGCTTTGATGGCTGGCATCGCAGCGGCTCGCGGCAAGTACATCATCATGGGTGATGCCGACGACAGTTACGACTTCACCTGCATCTCGAAGTTCTACGACCGCTTGTGCGAAGGGGCCGATCTGGTCCAAGGCTGCCGCTTGCCTTCGGGCGGCGGTCGCATCATGCCAGGCGCGATGCCCAAGCTGCATCAGTGGGGCAACCCCGCGCTGACTTGGATGGTTCGCAAGATGTTCCGCTCGCCGGTGCACGACGTGTACTGCGGCATGCGCGGTTTTCGAAAAGATTTTTATGAGCAGCTCGATCAGCGCTGCACCGGGATGGAATTCGCTACGGAGATGATCATCAAGAGCTCGCTCTTCGGTGCCAACATTTCCGAAGTCCCGATCACCCTCTACAAAGATGGCCGCACGTTGCACCGACCACATCTGCGGACTTTCCGCGATGGTTGGCGGACGCTGCGTTACTTCCTGTTGCAGAGCCCGCGGTGGACCTTCCTGATGCCCGGCGCTGCCTTGGGCGCCTGCGGGCTCATCGGTGCGATGCTGGCTGTGCTCAATGTCAACATCGCCGGCGCCATGTTTGATGCCCACACGTTGCTCGTGTCGATGCTGGCTCTGCTGGTGTCGGCGCAGCTCGCATCGTGCGCGATCATCGCCAAGACGTTCGCATGCGGTGAAGGTTTGTTGCCGCGCGATAACCGTCTGGAGAAGCTGGCTCGCATCTTCACGCTCGAGCGCTGCCTGGCGGCAGCGGCGGCGCTGGTCGGTGGCGGCATGGCCGTCGTCGCTTGGAAAGCGTGCGCTTGGGCCGGTTCCGGCTTTGGTGCGCTCGATTACTCAGCGACGATGAAGTGGCTCATCCCGGCGACCGGCTGCGTCGCGCTCGGCGTCCAAGCGGCGGCCAGCAGTTTCCTGCTGAGCATCCTGCGGATGGGACGCCGGTAGGCCCCGTTTCGCTTCGCCCTGCTCCGCTCTCTGACTCCGCGTCTCCGCGGTAAAAAATGTTGATCATGAACCGGCACCAAGGCATCTTCGCTCCGCGGCTTGTCTGGCCGCTGGCCATTGCCTTGGTTGCCGTCGTGGCGCTGGTCACATCGGCGCTGATGAGTTGGCGGCATGGGCCGGTGCCGAGCGTTCACGATGAATTTGGCAATCTGCTGATCGCCGATACGCTCTTGCACGGGCGGCTGGCCAATCCGCCTCCGGCGATCTGGCAGCCCTTTCAAAGCTTTCACATTCTCGTCGGCCCCAGCTATGCCTCGAAATATCCGCTCGGGCCGGGCGCTCTGCTGGCCCTTGGAATATGCTGCGGGGGATCGCCCGCGGCGGGCATTTGGCTCGGAGCAGCCTTCTGTGCAGCGGCGGTGACTTGGGCCGCGGCGGGTTGTTTGCCGCGTCGCTGGGCGGTGATGGCGGGACTCTTGCTCGCACTGCATCCAGGCGTCCATCATGCCTGGTCGCTCAGCTACATGAACGGCTGGTTGACGGCGACAGCCGGCGCGCTCGTAGCCGGCAGCGTGTTGCGTCTGCGCAAATCGACGCGCGTCTTGGACTGCATCCTCTTGGGCGTCGGCGTCGGCGGTTTGGCGCTGACGCGGCCCTTTGAAGGCTTGCTCTTTACGCTCACCTCAGCGGCGCTGCTGCTCTACTGGTGGCGCTCGATCGCTTGGCGCGAGCAGTTCCTGCGCGTAGGCCGCATTGCGCTGCTGAGCTGCGGGCCGGTGTTGGCCGCGCTGGGATTGATCGCAGCTCATAATCGCGCGACCACCGGCAGCGCGCTGCTGATGCCTTATCAACTGCACGAAGCTCGCTACGCCGTCGCTCCGCTGAACATCTTTCAAAAGTTGAAAGAGCCCGAGATGAATCGCTGGTCGGCCGATGTGCCGCCGGCCTTCTTCGATTTTCACTATGGCTGGTCGCTCAGTTCGTATCAGGAGCGAGCGAGCTTCTGCGGTTGGCTAGCGGGCATGGCGGGCAGCCTCGATATGGTCACCGGGCTATGGGGCTGCGGCTTGTGTTTGGTCGCAACGTCATCGCTGGTGCGCCGAGGCAGAGCGTACTGGCCGATCACTGCGGCCATCGCGCTTGCACTGTTAGTCGGCTCGTTCGTCCCTTGGTTCTTCGCGCATTACTTTGCTCCTTCGCTGGTTTGGCTTGTCATCATCACGGCCGCAGGGTGGCGGATGGCGATCACGCGTTACACCGGCGACCGCATGCGGCTGCGTCTCTGCACGCTGGCGCTCTTGGCGGTGCAAGCGGTGCTCATGTCGGTCGAGCTCAGCGCGGCAAGCGGGCGGCCTTACTCATGGGCCGACCAGCGCGCGGAAGTGGGCGAGCTGCTGAGAAACACCGGTGAACACCATTTGGTCTTGGTCCGTTACGAGCCCGGCCACAACGTGCATCGCGAGTGGGTATTCAACGATGCCGACCTCGAGCACACGGCAGTGCTGTGGGCTCGCAGCTGGCGCGATGATCTCGACGAGCAGCTGGTGCGGCATTACCAAGGGCGGCGAAAGATCTGGGTGCTCGAGGTCGACCGCCGCGATCGGCCACGCTTGAGCCCTTTTTTAACCGCGGAGGACGCAGAGGACGCGGAGGGTGCACAAGACGCGGAGGCGGCTAGGCACTGAGCGGCCGATACGATTACACTGCAAGTATCGATCGATGCGTGGGGAAACTCGGAGGTGCAGCAGTGATTTCGCGTCAACAAAGGGCCCTGCTCCAGCGCGCCGGTGCTATACCGAGCATTGCGTTGGCCAGTGTGTTGGGCTGCATTACGGCTCTCACTGTTCCACTGGAGTTTTTGTTATGCGGCGTGATCGTTGATATTCTGGCGACGCCCGATCATCCGGCGGGGGATCGCTTTGGTCTTTTCCTGCCCAACTTGCGACGGCTGTTGCCCGCCGATGTCGCCCCGCTGGGGCAGGTGACGATCGTGCTCCTGGTCGCGCTGGCGATCGTAGCGCTGCAAGTCGTCTGTCTCTATGCGTTTTATCGGCGGATTCAGGTGGTCGCCGTCGGGTTTGAAGCGTCGATCATGGAGCAGCTGCGCGATCACTCGCGCAAGCTCGCTCTGTCGCGGACGCTCTCGGGTCAGCAGACCGCGCTCGTCGACGGCCTGGAGTATCATCTGCCGCGCGTTCGCGCGAGCCTCAGCCGTTGGTGGCGAGCCTGGCCTCGTCACTTCGTGCAACTGATTGCTTCGTTGCTGTTGGCGTTCTTGATTTCGCCGCTGTTGGCGCTGTTGTCGATCGTGGCTGCTGCGATTGTCGTGCTGGTTTATCGCTGGCTGGATCGG
>JBQCEI010000388.1:0-2569 GCA_051960375.1 Aureliella sp.
CCGGGGCGAACATTTCCAACCAACTCACGCCCGAGGAAAATAAACCCGGAACGTCGTCCCCGCTCCCGGCTGGCTTTCAACGCTGATATGGCCGTCGCTCTGCTTGACGATGCCGAAAACGGTGGCCAATCCCAGCCCGGTCCCTTTGCCGTATTCCTTGGTGGTGAAGTACGGCTCGAACACGCGCATCCGCACGCTTTCGTCCATCCCCATGCCGGTGTCTCTGAATGCAAGCATGACGTACCGGCCTTCGGCCGCGTCCGCATAGCTGCTGGAATTGGCGACGGTGACATGCACGTTGGCCGCCTCGACAAAGATGTCGCCGCCGCGGGGCATGGCATCGCGCGCATTGACGGCGAAGTTGATCAGAATCTGTTCGATTTGCCCGCGGTCGGCTTTGATCGTCCACAGGTCGGCTGCCAAGCGCAGGTGCATGGTGATGTCTTCGCCGATCAGCCGCTTCAACAAACTGCTGGCCGAGGAGACGATTTCGTTCAGGTCGATCAGCGTTGGCTGCAGCAGCTGCGATCGGCTGAAAGCGAGCAGCTGCTGAGTCAGCGCCGCAGCCCGCTCGCCCGCGCGGTGGATCTCGCGCAAAAAGTCGCGGCTGCTTTGACTCACCGTCGGGTCGCCTTCGACCAGCTGGCAGTACCCGTTGATGACCGTCAGCAAGTTGTTGAAGTCATGGGCGATGCCTCCGGCCAGCCGCCCCACGGCTTCCAACTTTTGCGACTGGCGACACTGCTCTTCCAAGCGTCTGGCTTCGGAGACATCGTGAAACACCAAAACCGCTCCGCTTGCTTCACCGCGCGCATCGCGAATCGGAGCTGCGCAGTCGGTGATGGGACGCTCGCTGCCGTCGCGAGCCACGAGCAGCGTGTGATTGGTGAGGCCATTGATGCGTCCTTCAGCCAGCGGCCGCGCGGTCGGATGGGGGACCCGATCGCGCGTCGACTCGCTGATGATATGGAATACGTGTTCCAGCGGCTGACCCGCCGCGTCCTCTTCTTTCCAACCGGTCAATTCCTGCGCAACCGCATTGAGAAACGTGACATGCCCCGACTTATCGGTGGCGATCACCGCATCGCCGATGCTGCTGAGCGTCGTGCGGAAGAGTTCGCTTTGTTGGTACGCCACGGCGAGCGCATGTTGCTCGGCGATAAAGCAGCCGTGGAGCAAGCGAAGATAGGCGCCGATGGCCAGCAACCCCAGCGCAGTGATGAATAAACAGGAAGCGATCGCCCACTGGTACCCTTGCCGCAGCTGCGATGGGCGTTCATCGAGCAATGGTCCCTCGACCGCAGCCGGCTCACTCGCATCGAGAGCGTCGATCAATTCGCGAGTCTTGATGCACGCCAGTCCACTAGCTCCCAAGAGCAACAGGATGCTCAAAAGAGCAACGAGCAATCGGCTCTCCAAGTTGGCGGATGCGACATTCATCTCAGTCACCTGCGCTCGAGCGCGCATCATCGTGTTGGTTCGGCGGGGATTGGCAGGGCGGGCGGTGCTAACTTAGCCTCTGCTGTCCCGCGAGTCATGCTTTCCCCCCACGAGCGTTTCGTTGCAGTAACCCGACGCGTAAGTTTTGAAGTTGCGCAGTTCTTGTAACCCGACGCGTAAGCGAGGGACGAACCCGCCAGAAAGTCCTGCCCAAACCGAGTTTGTTTCTGCGACGACCGATCAAGCGGGCGCAAAACGAAAGCCATCAGCTGAAGCATGAGCCCAGGGGTAATTTCTGCCTTTACGGCAGGTTCGTCCCTCGCTTACGCGTCGGGTTACAAGAAGAGCCCATTCGTGTTCTTAGAAATGTGTTGGTAAATATGCGAGCAAGCTTCGGCATCGGCTCTGGGCGCAGCGGCCCCGTATGGAACAACCTTTGCTTCAGCCAAGCCGTCAGCCAATGCAGCAACGAAGCGCTGTTTGTGGACTCGGATCGTGGACGATCCGGCCAAGCGACGCTGATGAACTTAGGCAGGAAACTGTTTTATGACGCCATTAAGCGTGTTGCGTATCTGGGGTCTTGGAATCTTCGGCTGGGCACTGCTGGGGCTGGGCATCTATTTGGCGGTCGAGGCCTACGATGAATTCTCCAGCGCGCAGGTGCATCGAGTCGCGCCGGCCGCGCCGATCACCGATAACCGTGACGATAAAACGCCAGCCCGCGAAGAGGTAGCGGCAGCCGAACAGCCGGCCGCCGACCGCGGCGCACAAGCGGACCGTGTCCCACAGACTGACCGAGTCGCACAGGCTGACCGCAACGAGGGACGCTTGCCCGAGCCGGTCCGCGCCGGCGCGGAGAACGATTGGAAGCCTTGGGCGCTGCTGGCCGGTGCGGTCGCTTGCCTCGGTCTGAGCTTCTTCGGTTCCTGGCCGATCAGCTTCATGCTCGGCGGCAAGGGAACGGGACATGGCAGGGAAACCGGGCACACATATACCGATGTCGCGCCGACGCGGACGCTCAGCCTCGATCGCCCCGACGGCTCGAAGCTGCATGTGGAGATATATGGCGAAGCGAATCGTCCCACACTGCTACTGACGCACGGCTGGTCGCTCGACACATCTGCTTGGA
>JBQCEI010000389.1:0-7138 GCA_051960375.1 Aureliella sp.
GGGATCGCTCGCACCGAGCAGTCGGCCATCGCGAACTGAATCACTCCGTAGTGCATGCTCGAGAATTTTTCGACACGCTTTTGATGCTCGTAGCCATAGACCGTGCGATGCCACTCGCTCCATTCCGGTCCGGCGACCCAGGCGATCGAGCGTCGGCGACCGATGGCCAGAGTCGGATTGGCGAATTCGCCGGTGACTTCACCGAACAGGATCGTGTGGGACGTGCCGTCGACGATCTCGGCGAATCGCGTCTTGCTGCGGTTGTAGAAAATGCCTTTGTAAGGATCGCGCGACGGGACGCCGACGCCCAACCGGCCGGCGCTGCCCAGATAGTTGGTGCGGCCCAGCCGCGTCGGTTCAGAATAGGAGTGATAAGCACCGGTGTAGGGCGTCGTCCGCATTTCCGTGACCGTGGCGACGGAATTGGAGTACGGATCATCCGACGGGCACAGAAAGATGGGCAGCTTGTGTTCGGCCTGATTCCAGCAGTTGTCGGTCGGGTAGCTGCCGGTGGACCAGCGCATGCATAGCGGATCGTTGGCGACTTTGGCTCTGGGGTCCAAGCCCATATCGCGCTTTTCGCACCACTGCTGGTAGATGCTTTGCTGCTCGAGTTGAGGCAACAGGTAGACCAAGTGGCCGATGTACGAGTTCCAGGCTGGATCCATGCCGGCCTTGACTGGCATTTCGCCGATGTAGCCCGGCGGAAAGCGGTTGTAGGTATCTACGAAGTTGTGGCTTGCCAATGCCAATTGACGGAGATTGTTGGCGCACTGCCCTTTGCGGGCCGACTCACGAGCGCTCTGGACCGCGGGCAATAGCAGCGCGACCATGACTCCCACAATGGAGATAACCACCAACAGTTCGACAAGCGTGAAACCAGCGCGCTTGACTCCTGGCGAACCGGATGAATTCACAATGCATCTCCGTCAGTAGGCGATGGCAGTTTGGTGGGAAGCCAATCGAAGTCGAGCCGGCCGTGCAGGGCCCAGATGCCGTGCAGCGTCCGGGATGCCGCGCCCAATAACCATGAAGCCCGCAAGCGCCGCACTTTGGCTGCTGTTGCCAGCGTTGCTGCGTCTGCGCACACCTGATTGGTTGGGACTGGGGCTGCCGACACGAAGGCTCATGGGGAAGGAACTCGGGGAAGGCAATATCTTACGACTTGGAACGCCTCACAGCGAGTCCCTCGTGGTCAATCCGCGGCAAATTCTGCCAGTTGGCTTCATCGCTGCCATGGGGGCCAATTTTTCAAAAGCTGGTCCGGACTGACAACGCGGCGACCGCCGACTCTCTCCACATGACTCCCATTATCGGCAACGATTACCAGATAACCACTTACCTGAGTGCATCTTCTTTGTAAATTCTTGTACTGGAAATCAACGCCGGGCCGCAGTCCACGGTTTGCGGGAAAGCCGGACGCTGCCGTGCGCCGGCTGCTGCAATCGACATGCGACTCAGTTGTACGGACGGTCGCCAAGCCTCTCGGCACGGTTGATAGCTGGCATTGGAGCTGGATCGGTTTTCGCCTTCGCGCCGGTTGGGCATCGCGGATGCGGCGGCTGAGCCTGCAGCAAAAGGTCGGCACCGGGTTGCAAGTTCGCCCGAGATAGCCAAGGCCCCCAGGCCACCGCATTTTTAAGTAGCAGTCCTTCACTCGAGAAAAACACGCTATGTCATTTCAATCCGTTACGCTGCGCAGCGGCGCCTCGATGCCGTCGGTGGGCCTTGGGCTGTGGAAAATCGAACTCAATCAAGCCCCGGAGATCGTTCGCACGGCGATCGAGACCGGCTATCGCCACTTGGACGGCGCTTGCGACTACGGCAACGAACGGGAAGCGGGGGAGGGAGTGCGGCAAGCGATCTCGCAGAAGCTCTGCACGCGCGAGGATCTCTGGATCACCAGCAAGCTTTGGAACACCTATCACCATCCCGAACATGTGCGGGCAGCCGCGGAGCGATCGCTGCGCGACTGGGGACTCGATTACTTCGATCTCTATTTGGTCCACTTTCCCATTTCGCTCGCCTATGTCCCGATCGAAAAGCGATATCCGCCGGGATGGATTTACGACCCCGAAGATGCCAATCCTCGCATGGTGCCCGACCCGGTGCGCATCGCCGACACCTGGGAGGCGATGGAGAAGCTGGTCGAGAGCGGCCTGGTGCGCCACATCGGCATCAGCAACTTCGGCGTTTCGCTGATCCGCGATCTGCTCAGCTATGCCCGCATGCGGCCCGAAGTGCTGCAAGTCGAATCGCATCCTCATTTGGTGCAGCCGAAATTGCTGCGGTACTGCCAGCAGGAGCAGATCGCCTTCACGGCGTTCTCGCCGCTGGGGGCCGGTTCCTATGTGTCGCTCAACATGGCGACCGCCGAGCAATCAGTGCTGGGCGAAGCTCGGATCGACGCGATTGCTCGCCGGCACGGCAAGTCGCCCGCTCAAGTCGTCCTGCGATGGGGTGTACAGCGCGGCACCGCAGTGATTCCCAAGACGACTCGCCCCGAGCGACTGCGCGAGAACCTGGCCATCTTCGATTTCGAATTGAGCGACGAAGAGATGAAGCAAGTCTCCAACCTCGACCGAAATCAACGCTTCAACGATCCCGGAGTATTTTGCGAGCAAGCCTTCAATTGCTTCTTCCCCATTTATGAATAACACGCCATCCCACGCGGCTTCGGCTGAATCATCTCAGCCAGCGGTGCACGCCCAGGCGCCGAGAATCGTCAACATCGCAGCCTACAAATTCGTCTCCTTGAGCGAACTCGACGAGCTGCGTTTGGCGCTGCGCGAAATCTGTTCAGAGCTCGCGCTGCGCGGCACGATCCTGCTGAGCCGCGAAGGGATCAATCTGTTTTTGGCCGGCAGCCGCGAGTCGATCGAGCGGTTCCTCGAGTTCGTGAGCAGCTACGAAGCGCTGGCCGATTTGGAGGTCAAAGAAAGCCTGTCGCACGAGCAGCCCTTCAACCGCATGCTGGTCAAGATCAAGCGCGAGATCATCGCCTTCGGTGTCGAGTCGATCGATCCGGCGAAGCGCACCTCGCCGAAGCTCTCGGCCGCGGAGCTCAAAGCGTGGCTCGACGCGGGGCGGCCGGTGCGGTTGCTCGACGTGCGGAACGACTACGAAGTCGACCTGGGAACCTTTCGCGGCGCCGAACGCTTGGACATTCGTCACTTTCGCGAATTTCCGGAAGCCTCGGCCCGCTTGCCCGAAGCGGCCAAAGAGCAGCCGCTGGTCATGTTCTGCACCGGTGGTATTCGCTGCGAGAAGGCCGGACCAATGCTTGAGCAGCTCGGCTTTCGCGAGGTCTATCAGCTCGACGGCGGCATCCTGAAGTACTTCGAAGAATGCGGCGGCGCGCACTACGAAGGAGGTTGCTTCGTCTTCGACTCGCGCGTCGTACTCGATCCGCAGCTTCAGCCGACCGGGGCGGTGCAGTGCTTCCATTGCCAAGCGGTGCTTAGCCACCAAGACATCCAGTCGCCCAAGTTTGAGTTCGGCAAGTCGTGCCCGAATTGTTATCGCACGCCTGAGCAGCAGCGCAGCGATCGACTGGCGGCCCGCCAGGCCGAGCTGGTCGCGTTGGCCGAGCGCCAGCCGGGGGCCCAGCCGTACGACAATCGGCGGCTGATCTTCGTGGCGCAGCGCTGGGCCGGGCTGCCGCTGCTGGAGTTTCTCTCGGCTTACCACCGATCAACACCGGTAGCCGACTGGCTGCGGTGGATCGAAGATGGCTCGCTCACGTCGCACGGAGCTCGCGTCAGTTCCCCGCAGCTGGTGCGCGAGGGGCAGCAGTTTGAGCACGTCGAGCGCGGCTTCACCGAACCGCCGGTCGCCAGCGGCATCGGCTTGCTGTACGAAGACGACGCGATCATCGTCGTCGACAAACCGGCTCCGCTGCCGGTTCATCCCAGCGGCCGATTCAATCGCCATTCGCTCCAGTACTTGCTCGGGCAAGTGTACCGGCCCGAGAAGCTCAGGGTGGCGCATCGCTTGGACGCCAACACGACGGGGCTGGTGGTGTTCTGTCGCAAGTACGCTTCGGCGCGGGTGCTGCAGCCGCAGTTTTCGGCCGGACAGGTCAAGAAGCGTTACCTGCTGCGCGTCGCTGGGCATCCGGCAGAGGACCGGTTCAGCTGCGATGCGCCGATCGCCGCCGAGCCGACCGTCCACGGAGCGCGGCTGGTGAGCGAAAAGGGGCTGCCGGCCCGTACGGAGTTTTGGGTGCGGGAGCGCTTGAGCGACGGCACAGCGATCTTGGAAGCTGAACCGGTGACTGGCCGGACCAACCAGATCCGCATTCACGCCTGGCACCTGGGCATGCCGGTCGTCGGCGATCCGCTTTACTTGGCCGAGGCAAAGCTGGGCGCTCGGCAGACGCTGGCGCTCGATGCGCCGCCCATGTGTCTGCATGCATGGCAGCTCGAGTTCACGCATCCCTTTACCGGCTCGCCCGTCCGTTTCGAAAGCCGGCAGCCCGAGTGGGCGAGGACCTAATCTCCGCGCTCTCCGCGTCCTCCGCGGTAAGAACTCATTGCAGTTCCGGCGTCGAGCGTCTCTCGCGTTGCATGACCAAGACGGCGGCGGCTACGACGGCTGCTAGCAGGGCGATGCCGCAAGCCATGGCGATGCGGAAGTTCAGCGCCCGCGCCTTCTGCTGGATGTGATAGAAGAGCGGCTTGTTGGGCGGGCCCAGCGAAAGCGTCTCGTAGCTCTCCCAGAGCTCGCTCAATACCAGCGGTCCGGCGGCGTCCAGCTGGGCGAAAGCCTGTTGCTCGTCGGATTCCTGGGTCAGGGAAGTGTCCAACTTCATGCGTTGCCAGCCAAAGAAAATGGCCGTCGGGACTGATAGAAAGATCAGGACGAACATGGTTCCGAGCAAAATCCACGGCCGGCGCGAATGGCCGGCCTCTCGGTAGCGGACCTCCGGGGCGGTCGCCGGGTCGACCGGCGGTAGCTCTTTTAGGCCGCGGAGCGTGGGGACTTGCAAGGAGTTGCCACAAGTGCAGTGGATCTCTTGTCCGGCTTGACTGGTCGAGACGCTGTGTGCGACGCCACACGGGCAGGTCAGGCGATAGTACATAGTCGTTGGTTTTCCGGGGCTAATTGATCGCTGGACACGTCTGGTCACGTTCTTGATGGTTCTTGCGCCCGAGCGACTGGACCGGCCCAACCGCGTAGTTAGAATTGGGACAACCGATCGGCGCCAAGTAATTGGTACCGACGGACCGCTTCCCTTGCGTCAGGACCGCAAGGGTGAGAGGAGCAATTTGACAAGACCGATGGGCCAGAGTCGACCCGTTCCAGCGGCGACGGAATTTGAGGGAGAACCGAACCAGCCTGAGCATAAACGACCGCTCGAATCATTCGATGTCGGTGGGGTGAACCTTTCATTGCGGGCGACTTCCGGTCCTTTCTTTCTCTCAAATCCTAGCCAGCTGGCAACACCTGGAGAACCACCGACCTACATTTTTCTTTGCGGGCTGAAAGAGCATTTCACCTTCGCTGGAAAAGGCTGCGAGCGACCGTCCAGATTGGGCGGCGAAGGCTCACGGCGATTGAGCGGTTGGGATTGAGGGGTTGATCGACCCGGCGCTGGTAGCGTCACTTGCTCGCTCGAACCGAGTTGCACCCCCTGTCCGGAGACGACCGCCTACTACAGCAGTGAAACCCTTGAGCAGGGAGCAGAGGCATTTGTGTTTGCCCGCATTCGCGAGTCGTCTTGAGCGCCGGAGGCTTGGGTTGGCCCGGTGGCGCGAGGCTTCGCGGCATCTGAGCAAACCGAGTGCCGGGTATTCGATCACACTCGGTACTCGATCCTAGGGTTCGATGCACCGGGTATCCGAATCGTGTTCGATTCGCCGGTGTTCGATCGCCCTAGAAGCCCCTCTGGAACTGAGCACTGAAGCTGCAGGCACGGCGTCGGCCGGAAGCGAGAAGCAACTGGAAGCAATTACGAAGGCTCGGCTGGCGAAGATCGTCCGCGGAAAGCTGGAATCTTGCAAGAAAGTGTTCCGCGACCGGGGATCGGGAGGCGTCCGGCCGGGGCAGGCTCCGCAGGGAGCGGCCCTGAAGTTTTCGTGCCGCGCGTGGCGAGGGCGCGTAATAGGATTGAGCTGCGATCGCACGGCAGGACACACAGCTATACCCAAAAGCGCGGTGGCTCGCGCTGGTACAGCTTACGCCGGTGCGCCAGATCGCGGATTCGCACAAACTGGATTCAATAGAACGTTTTACTATTTGTTTGCAATGGGCGAACAGGTGGGAAGCAGGTGGTAGAATTTTGTGTCTTTTATTGAAGACGATTCGTTATTAGAGACCATCCGCTACCCTGAGCTACTTCGCTGGTTAAGCAGACATGGTCACTTTGGCACAACAGGAGTATGGCCTTGTTCGACGTAATGCTGGACGAATTCGATGACGACACCACGCGGGGTGCCGACGACGAATTGGAAGGCTTTCAAAAGCTCGCGATCGACGATGATGAACCGGTCGAGCCCGAGACGCTTTCCGATGACGACGGACTTGCCGCCGAGGGTGAAGTTCAGCTGGAAAGCGACGAAGAGCTTTTGGCCGCCGCCGACGAGGAGATCGAGACTTGGTCGGATGACCCAGTGCGCATGTATCTGACGCAAATGGGCGAGATTCCGCTGCTGACCCGCGCGGAAGAAATTCGCCTTGCGAAAACTATTGAAGTCACGCGCCGCCGGTTCCGCACCAAACTGCTCGAATGCGACTACGTCATGCAGTTCGCATACAAGATTCTGCGTCGCGTAGAAAGCAGCGAGCTGCCGTTTGATCGCACGGTCCAAGTATCCGTCACCGACCATCTGGAGAAAGACCAGATCCTTGGTCGCTTGCCCCACAACCTCAAGACGCTCGAAGTGTTGCTCAAACGCAACCGCCGCGACTATCGCATCGCCCTGGCTACCACGACGCCGATGGCGCGCCGCAAAGAGGCTTGGAAGGCGCTCGGACGCCGCCGCCGCAAAGCGGTCCGCCTGGTCGAGGAACTGGGCCTCCGCACCCAAAGGCTCGAACCGCGCATCGACGACCTGGCCAAATTCAGCCGGCGCGTCGATGACCTGCGCAGTGAGATCGACCGCCTCTCGGGCGATCGCGTCTCGGCCGCCCAGCG
>JBQCEI010000390.1:0-2852 GCA_051960375.1 Aureliella sp.
TGCTCGGCATGTCGAAGGCGGATCAGACGCTGCCCGATCGCGTGCAAGTCGTCCTCAATAGCGGCTCGGCGCAGGAGTCGGTCTTCGATGCCGAAGTGCAGGGAGTCAATGTCGAGCGCGATTTGGCTTATTTGAAAGTTCCGCGGCAAGAGAATGTGCAGTCGCTCTCCCTCCGCCCTTCGAAGGAGATCACTGAGACGCTGCCAGTTTATATCCTCGGCTTTCCGCTCGGCGAGGGGCTCGATCTCCAGCAAGGCAATCCTTCGGTCACCGTCAGCACCGGACACGTCTCGAGTTTGCGGCGCGACCAGGAGCAGCAGATCAGCCAGATTCAGATCGACGGCAGTCTCATTCCCGGCAACAGCGGCGGGCCGATCGTCGATGCCAAGGGAGAACTGGTCGCCGTATCGGTAGCCGCTATTCTCGGAGCGAACATCGGCTTTTCGATTCCCGGCGACATCGTGCAAGCGGACCTCGATGGACGCATCACTTCGGTCGATTACCAGCACGAGGTGCAGGGTAAAGGCGGCTACACGATCAAGGCGAACGTGCAGACGGTCGATCCGCTGGGGCGGATCAAGCGGCTGGCGGTTTACTACTGGACCAGCCGCATCGGGGCGGCGCGGCCACGCGATCCGCAGGGGACGTTCGGCACCTACGGCGCGCCGGGCGATGGGCCGCGGAAGCACATCGAGCTGAAGCTGGACCGGGAGACCGGAACGTGGACCGGACAGATCAGCCGGATCACTCTGCGGCCGACGGAAGACTTCTGGATTCAGCCCGCAGCGGCCACCTCCAAGGGCGTTCGCCGCGCGGCAGCGACCAACCAGGGCGAATTCCTGCGCCGGGCCACGGCCGGAGCGCCTGCGCCTTCGGCGACCGCAGCCATGCGTCCTTCGCGCCGAACCGCGCGGTCCAGGGGAGGCGATCCCAACCCGACTCCGCTGCCGCTGACGCCCCGCCGACAGCCTTCCGAGGACGTCGCGCGGCAAATGCTCACCGAAGAGCTCGAGCGGCGGTTTGCGCGGGTGCAGTCTCAAGCCAAGCCGGAACCGGTCACTCCCGCAAGCGAAACCGGCCTATCGGCAACCCGCGAGACCGACGATTCGGGCGCTCCCTACGCGCTGGCCAGAACCAAGGCGTCAACCGTCTCGCTGGGCGATTCGAAGCTGCTGCAAATGCTCGCCGATCCCAGCGGCCGAAGGCTGTTCGTAATTCTGCAAGGTCAAGCGAAGGTCTTTGTCTTCGATCCGGCCGACATGAAGCTCCAGCAGGAGATTCCGGTCGCCCGATTCCCGGTCGCGCTTTGGTGCGATGCCGAACGGCTGGTCGTGGCTTGCGATGAATCGCGGCTGATTGCGTACATCGATACCGAAACTCTCAAGCCGGTCGCGACGGTGCGCATTCCCGGAGACACGGAACTGCAACCGGTGCGCATCGTGGGCCGCGTACCCGATGGCAGCTTGATGACTCTGTGGCTCGCGCCCAAAGTCGGCAGCACCGAGCGATGGTTGTACCTGGTCAACGAAAATCGCGAGACGCTTAAAGTGATTGTTCGGCACATGAGCTGGTGCGAGTTTCTCAGTCCCGACTTGCTGTGGACGCAAAGTGCCTTTAATCAGAGTCCGTCGGGCAATCCCGAACTTTGGTCATTCACCGATGGACCTCGAGCGAGTGACAAACTGTTCAACGCCTTCGGCAGGTCGGGCCTGCGGTTGTTTGGCTGCTCGTGCGGCCGCAGTTTCCTCTCCGAAGATGGCAAGAGTTTCATCATCCCGACCGAAGCGAAACCGTTCATGAAGGATGCCAAAGCCACCGACGTGCGCACGCTGGTCGTCACTCGTGACCTGAGCATGATCACGCATGAACTCGATGCCACGGTGTTGTATGAGTATCCCAGCGAGGACTGCTACGTCGCCTGGCGAGCCGGCAAGAGTCCGTTGAGGTCACCCTTACCGCCGCCTGAGATTTTGTACTACAGTCGCTCGAGCGGCAGAATCGTTCGCAAGATTTTGGTAGACGATTTCATACCCAATATGGCAATCTTTGCTTTTGCACGAGAGACGCCCACGGCGGTGTTTGTTCCCGGGCACGAGCTGCTGCTGGCCTATGACGATCATTCCCCTAAGGCAGACATCCACGTGATTCGCTGTGGCCCGATCACAGGCGCAGGCGACGTCGCGGCCGAAGCGGGGCTGGCGGCCGAGAACCCGCCGCCCAAGCAGGCGGTCGTCGGCAGAGCGCTAGTTTATAAGCCGAACTTTGCTCGCCCCGCAGCCGCTCGCTCGGTCGTGTTTCGGATCGTCGAAGGGGTCGAGGGAATGCAGATCGATCCCGACTCGGGCGAAATTACGTTCATCCCCAAACCGGTCAATCTTGGCGTGTACGATATTCGCGTCGTGGCCAGCGTCGATGGCATCGATGTGCCAGTTTTGAAGTGGCGGCTGGAGATTGATTTGGCGGAGTGAGAGGCCAGATATTCAAGACTAGGTAAGGTCCGTGTTGGAACGGATTTACTTCCGGTCATCTTTCAAACCTCGACCGCAAGACACTTTCGGTCGGAGCATTAATGCAGATTCTGAAAACCCCTCACCCCCAGCCCCTCTCCCCGAAGCGGGGCGAGGGGAGAAAAAATTGAATAGATCTTCATGTAACCCGACGCGTAAGCGAGGGACGAACCTGCCACAAAGCCCGTTCAACCATTGTTGGTGCAAAGGCTAAACATATCCGCGCTTCGGCCCCTCACCCCCCAGCCCCCTCTCCCCGAAGCGGGGCGAGGGGGAGCCAATAAATGCGACGCAGCTCGCTCTATTCAACAATGGTTTATCCGGCTTTGTGGCAGGTTCGTCCCT
>JBQCEI010000391.1:0-4032 GCA_051960375.1 Aureliella sp.
TTCGGCCGCAAGCTGCTTCGCAGCCGGAGAAGAGAAGTGCGCCAAGGCTGGCCGGCTTGCCGGGTGCTGCACATCAGCAGCCTGATGTGCTACGTTCGGCCGCAAGCATTCTTGGCGGCCTCGAAACGAATCGGCCGTGGAAGATGAAGTGCGCCAAGGCTAGCCGGGACAAGGCTACAAGATTTCTGTTCACGTGGCGCGCGCGATCGTGGCGCGGAACACTTGATTCACCTTTTCGGCGCATAGAAAACCTTGGTGGGTTTCGAGTTCTCCGGCCAGTGGCTGGAGTTTCCAAAGTTGCAGGGCGAAGTCGAGGACGCGGTGGCGCACCGCGTTCAAGGTGTCTAAGAGCTTGCCGCTTTCAAATTCGATCCATGCTTGAGTGCACACGCGCTGTGCATACACATTGGCTCCCAGCACGACGGCCAGATCGGCCACGGGGACCTGGAGCATGCCGGCTGGGCTGGCCGCCAGCGTTTCTTCGATGCCGGCGATGCCTTGCCGGCAGCGGAAGTAGGCGACTTGATCGCGCACGTCTTCGGGGATCAGCAGCGCGGGCACCGGCGCGTGGCGCAAAGCTTCTCCGGCGGGACCGTAGAAATGCCCCTTCACCTCCGCCTGCCAGGTTCGGTAATCGGGGACCGAGATGTCTTCCGGGTAACCTTCCGATTCATGACAAAGCCATTGCTCGAGCCGGTCGCTCTTTAAACGGGCGGCGAGCACTTTGCATTTTTGCAGCAGCCCCGGCAAGTGGCGTTTGGAATCGACCGCTTCGGCTTGGATTTGCTCAAGTAACAACATACCTTTCCTTGGCCTTCTGCAAACGTTGCCATCGGGAAATCGTTCGCGCGCTACTGGCCGACGTTTCCCAGTACCTCATCTACCTTCCAGTTCGCCGCGGCGATATCCGGAGAGCTGGCCGAGCAGGCGGATTGCCGCGCGGGTGTCCAGCGACGACCTGTGGCACCACTGGAAATACGATTCCTGGCCACGGTTGAAATCGCCCGCCTGCGGTCCGAACGGGTCGGACGCCCAGTCGTTGTCCCACAAGATTTGCTCTTCGAGAAATTCGAGCATCTCGTGCCAGTCGGGCGCTTGGGCATCTTCGGCGAAGCTGGCCGCGGAGTGCTCGGCCGCTTCATCGCCGCTCTTCCAGCCTTTCTCGAGGGCCGAGACCAAAATTCGCTTGCGCCAATATTGAGGCTGCTCGCCCGTCGTCCTTTCGGTCTCGAGCTCGCCATCCAGAGCGTTGGCCGCGCAGCTAAAGACGACTCCCACCGCGCCTTCTGTCCAGGCGTTCAGCGGCGCAATCTCCTCGGTCGGCTCGAGCAGATGCTTGGCGACCAAAGCAAACAGATGCACTTTGGCATCCTTGGTCTGAACCTCGAGCAGCGTGTCGGTGCAATCGAGAGTCTCTCTCTCGAACGCCTCGAGCGTCTCTTTCAAAGCAGCTCGAAAAAGCTCTGCTTCAGCCCCTGTGAGATACCGATCGCCGGTACTAGTGTGCCACGTCATTGCGCGCTGGTTCCAGCCAAAGATCACTGGCGGCGGGCGCAAGCGCCCGCGATGACGCCGTCGCACAGCCAACTGGGCGGCGATGGCGCACCGAAGGTGAGGATGGGATGTGGGATGATGGAGGCGATGGATGAGTCGGCGACCGGCAAGCTGGAGGGGAAGAACTGCGGCCGCACGTCTGCAGCACGGGAACGAAAATCCACCGCCTGGGATTTCACTTCCTGTGCATGCCAAGGACAAGGTATCGTCGTCGTTGCTGGTTAGCAACAGTCTGGTCAGCGGAATCCTGCGACTTTTTGACTGATGCCGTATTTAGCCAGCGTCCGGTAGTCGCTCTCGTTGGCCATGCGCTTGCCGCTGCGAAATCGGCTCAGCGCGGCTCGATTAATTCCTGTAGCTAATTCCAGTGCCGAAAACGATTCGACACCGTTGTTCAGCAGTTTGTCGACCAATTGCCCTGCCGTAAGATCGAGAACACAGGGCAGCGACTCTTTCTTGCGAGTCTTAGACATGGTGGCCTCAGAAGCAGTAAATGGCCTACCTGAAAAGATGTTTTGCCGCTGCCCATTCATAGCGAACGCCGTGCCGCGGCGCTTTTGCGCACTGGCCTCAGTGCATGAGCCGGCACGCATCAAGCTTCCGGTTGGTTGTCAGAAACCGCAGGCTATGGGAATAAATCGCTTTCTGCACGGCTCTTTCTGTTCAGTTGCAGAAAGGAACAGCTGGCCATGCGGCGGTTTTCGTTTTTCCTCAGTTCGCTTTTCACACTGATAGGCGTCGCATGCGCGGTGCTGGGCATCCTTGGCGAGAATTTTAAAGCCGTGTTGATCGGAGTGGTGCTCATCTTCGGAGCCGGCGTCTTCGCGAAGCTCTACCTCGGAACGCGCCGAAACGACCCGCTGCCTTAGCATTTAAAACTCGTGAGAGTCACAACCGTTGAAACACAGAGGGCACAGAGCCTCTGCTTGCTTCTTCCTCCGCGCCCTCTGTGCCTCTGTGTTTCTGTTTCAGTTCTTAATCGAAGATGCGACGAGTGCGCAGGAGCATATCGCCTTCCGGCCAACCGACATGCCACTGAAGACCTCTGCACACGTGCTTAACCCGTTTCTTGCGACGGGAAGAGAATAAACTCGACCGGCACCGCCTCGGTCAGCCAAACGCCATTAGCCGACAGGAAAAAGTCGCTGCCTTGGGCGTGCATCTTACCGGCGGTGATTGTTAAGACGACCGGTTTGCCGCGCCTCGAGCCGACCTTTCTGGCCGTTTCTTCGTCGGTAGAAAGATGAACGTGATTGCGCGATCGCTTCTGCAAGCCATGCTGGCGAATGCTGGCCATGAAGGGAGCGACCGTGCCATGGTAGAGCAGCTCGGGTGGCTCCTGCGGCTGGAGTTTCAGTTCGACACCGTCGATCGAATGCCCCTGGCTGGCTCGGATGCGCAGTCCATCCTCGCTCAGGGCGAACCGTTTCTTATCGTTGGTTGCCACCACCTCGTGAAGCGTTTCGAGGGTCAGCTTCTTGCCGCGTTTGTTCGCATTGGCGATCAGCTCGTCGATCGGCAGCCAGCCTTCGGCATCCAATTGCATGCCGATCACCTCGGGTTGATGCCGAAGTACGAGGCTGAGGAATTTGCTCAGCGATACCAGTTCTTTTGTCATGACGGAATGGTCCGCGATTTCAATGAACGCCCTTTACCTAATGATTGCAATACCGGTTTCTTAGGGAGACGGCAGGCATATGGTCCTTGCTCTTCTCGGTTTTTAGGGTAAGGCGGTGGTCGTGTGCATTTGCGACCTGATGAATTTTATCACTCGTTTGCGGAAAATGGTTTCTTCTTCGCCCCAACGGGGCAGCCGCATAATAGCCCGGGGCAGAGCGAAGCAGCGTCAGCTGCGAAGCGTCGCCCCGGATACCAGCGGCAGGAGCCATCGGTCGCCCTGAAAGGGCACAACAAGACTCCAATGTCAAAACCCGTTGGGCGAAGGCGTCTGCTTATCAGTGCGCGCAACAAGCTCTCTCTCGCAGCCCGATATACCGAACTACTTGCTTATCGAGAATAAATTCAATCGAAATATCATCGTGATTCAAGGTGATTGCTGCTATTGCATGTTCGGTCGCGGCAGTCGCAATCTCTCTTGCCAGGGAATGTTTGCTGTACTAACCTTCAGCGGCCCGAGGTTCTGCAATGCCCTTTCAAGCCCGCTGTCATCGGCGCCTCTTCTGACGGCTTCAGCAATAATGTCAACCTCTTTCGATGGGACGCTGCACGGCATCTCTTCCGAGTATGCGCGTGTCATGGCCGAATCGCTGCCGCATCTGGTCTGGGTCTCGAGACCGGATGGCGAGATGGAATATCTTAATCGGCGCTGTCTGGAGTACTTCAAGCTTCCGATGGCCGATCTGCTCGGCTGGGACTGGGCTCGCGTGGTGCATCCGGACGATTTGCCGCGGACGATGGAGCGCTGGACCGACGCTTTGCGCAGCGGCGGCGAGCACTCGGTCGAGCTGCGGCTGCGTC
>JBQCEI010000392.1:0-2582 GCA_051960375.1 Aureliella sp.
TTCTCTGCAAAAATCGCCATGTTGGCGGCAATCACATCGTGCGGATACGTCATCAGCTTCAGCGATGCGCTCCGCGGCGGCAGGTCTTTGCAGGAGAGCAACAGACTTTCGATGCCGCCGCCAGCCGCCGCAGCAATCGCGCTCCAGCTCCACGGTGGATTGATGACCGCGGCCACCTGATTGCCTTCCCAGACGATGCCCGACTGGTCGGCCGATTCGGCCAGCAGCGTTCGCAGGGCTCGCAGCGTGCCGGCCGAGGGAATCACGCGAGCGTTGATCGCCAGTTGCGGACCGCGGCCGGCTTGCCTAGCCAGCTGCTCTACCGGAGGCATCTGCGGGTAATCGGCGCGCTGGATCGCTTGGAGGTAGCCGCGGAGCATGCCGCACAGCGGCTGGCCGAGCATCTCGAGCAGATCGAGCAAGCGATAGGAGGCTACGGTGACGCAGCACGCAGGCCGTCCGGTCGTCACAGGCGCCAACTGCTCCACCTGTGCGTCTTCGAAGATCAGGATCGACACCGGCGCAAGCTCCTGTTGGGTCTCAGGCTTCAGGCTTCAGGCTTCAGGCTTCAGGCTTCAGGCCTCAGGTTTGGAAGTCAGCCGCAGAGGCGGTAGCCCCGGTTTGCGCGGACTTTGACGTTAGACGCCGGGCGGTAGCCCGCGGCTGACGCTCTGAAGCCTGACGCCTGGGGCCTGATGCCTGCTCAAGATTCCGCGAAGTTCGCGACGAGCGACAATTCCTTGAATCGTCGAATCACGCTCAAGAATTTCACTTCATTGAAGGGCTTGCGAATATACGTCGTAACACCCAAAGCTTCGCAGGCTTGACGATCGGCTCCATCGTCGCTGCTGGTCAGAACGACCACCGGAATCGACTCGATGTTCTCGTTGGCGCGAATCATCTTGAGCAGTTCGACGCCATCGGTGCGCGGCAGAATCAAGTCGAGCAAGATCACATCGGGACGCGGGGCGCGCGAAAAGATGCCGCGCTGGAGCAAGAACTCTTCCGCCTCGGCGCCGTCGCGAAAGAGAGTCAAGCGATGGTGGATGCCGCACTTGCGCAGCGCCTCGATCGTGATGCGGGCATCCAACAGGCTGTCTTCGACCAGCATGATTTCCATCGCTTTGCCAGTCGCCTGCAATTCACCTAGGGCCATGATCTGCTCCTGCTAACGCTCGACATGCCAGTTACAGCGCGGCGGCATTCACGCTGAAGGTAAGAGCCCTACGCGCGGACGAGCTTGCCTAACCGAGCAGGTCCTCGACCAGCACTTCCTCGCTGAAGGCGCCGCCGACTGCGACGGCATATCTCAATGTAACAGAAACTCGCGCGCTGGAACGTATTTCAGACGGTTCGCGCGAATCAGCCAATTCATGGAAGCCGTATGGGTGAAAGGCCTCTGAAGACCCCTCTCCCCGAAGCGGGGCGAGGGGAGCGAAGACCGACTCGTCGCGAGCGCGACACTGTTCTTGACTCCCCCTCGCCCCGCTTCGGGGAGAGGGGGCCGGGGGGTGAGGGGATCGATGCGAGATGCGTTATACCACGCGGACTTGCGTCCCAGGCTAATGCATGCCGTCGCTTCGCGACTCGGAGAGCAGGCCCGAGTTTTAGCGCCGATAATCGGTCGTGATCAATTCCGACTCGAGCGATTCGTGAGCTCGGAGCTGAGCGTCAAAGTCGGCTGCCATCGCCAGCAATTCTGCGAATTCGCGATGTTCACTCGCTGATCGCTCTGGACGCCCCGCTCTCCCCTGAGCGTCGCCTGGAGCCTGGCACAAAGGTCCGCATCAAGACCGGCCCCTTTGCCGGCTACGAAGGAGTGGTATTCCGCCGAGACCGAGAAACTCGCCTCCAAGTCGCGGTCCGTTTCATGGACCAAGGCGTCTCAGTAGCCATCGAAGACTGCCAACTCGAACCAACCTCTTAATCGCTTTTGTAACCCGACGCGTAAGCGAGGGACTCCTGAGTCGCGAAGCGACGGCACGCATTAGCCTGGGACGCCAGTCCCAGGTGGAAGACCGGCACTTCAACGAGAGTCGCGAAGCGACGGCATGAACTCTCCATCAACTAAATCTTCTCTCCCCTCGCTTCGCTCCACATGACCGCCCCCTCCACCCTGTCCTCCGAACCAACCCGCCACTCCAAGCCGTCCATGCCCGCGCTCCCCTCCCCAATCTTCATCGCAGGCCATCGCGGCATGGTCGGTTCAGCCGTCGTCCGTCGGCTGGCCAACGAACCAAACGTCGAAGTCCTCTCGCGGCCTCGCGCAGAACTCGACCTCCGCGATGAAACAGCGGTAACTAAATACTTCCGCGAAACCAAACCCGCCGCCGTCATCGTCGCCGCCGCCAAAGTCGGCGGCATCCACGCTAACAACACGTACCCAGTCGAGTTCCTCACCGACAACCTGCGAGCTCAACTGGCAACGATGACCAGTGCCTTCGAGACTGGCGTCAAACGATTCCTGTTTCTCGGCAGCACTTGCATCTATCCGCGGCTAGCCCAGCAACCGATCACCGAAGACCAGCTGCTGACCAGCCCGCTTGAAAAAACGAACGAAGCCTACGCCCTCGCCAAGATCA
>JBQCEI010000393.1:0-3038 GCA_051960375.1 Aureliella sp.
TGCGATCGCCCGCGCGGATGTAGAGGTCGGCCTGCGACATGCCCAGGTACTGGCCGCGATCGTCGCAGCGGACGATCACTTCGAGCGATCCATCGTCGGAGACCAGATCATCGTACAGGTCCAGCTCGACCGGCACGCCGTCGCGGAAGCCTTCCAGCTTGCGCGGAATCAGCCGCTGGTCGACTTGAAATTCCTTGACGATGAATCGCAGTCGCGTGCTCTCCACCTTGGCGCTGGGATTGCGGAGCGTGATCGTTCCTTGCACGCCGGTGACGATATCCCCTTTGAACGTTCGGAAGGCCTTGAGCGTGTACTCGAGGTTCAGCATTTCGCCGAAGCGCTGGGGCGTGACGTCGTGGAACGTCCAGATGGCCGACATCAGCGACGCGCCTTCAATATACTTCTGATACTCTGATTCGTAGCCGACGTTCAGCCCCTCGCCCACTTCGCCCGAGCGGTCGGTAAAGCGCAGCGATCCCAGCACCGGAATCTTGGCTTCGAGCATCCCTTCGGCCTGGAGAACTTCGTAGACCGGTCGGCCGTCCTTATCCTTTTTGCCGGTGTCGCGGACCGCGTGCGTGTGCCCTTTGATCTCGTCGGTCGCGCCTCCCTCGGGGCCCATCGTGAAGTTATGCGTGTGATAAGCGTCGAAGGTCGTCTGACCGCTTTGGTTGTCGGCGGCCAACGAGCGGACTTCGTGCGTGTGCCGCACGCCGCGATCGACGAACACGTAACTGAGCACTCCCATGATGGCCAGCAGCAAGGTGCCGACCGCCGTGAACCCCAGAACGCGGCCCAGCACGATTTCGGTGCTGCGAACCGGTTTGGTGACGATCGTCTGCACGGTCTTGTTTTTAATGTCCGCCGGCAGACTAAAGCAGCTCAGGAACAAACCGAGCAGCAACACCATGCGCGAGGTACCGGTCAGCACCGTTTCGATATACAGCCGCGCTGGAAAATCGGCGTTCGGATCGAGAAACCAGCCGGCAAAGAGCAAGCCCACGATGAAGACCGCCACCACGGCCAACACCTTGCGGCGAATGGCTTCCTGAAAGGCCAGGCGGGCGATCGCAATCGTGCGCCGCCAAGTCGTGCCGGGCAGATCGCGAGCGAACAGCTCGTAGACGACCCGCGTCACCGCATAGAACGCTTCGACCGGCCCGTATTTGAACGTCGCCACGATGAAGCAAATCAGCCACGCGACCAAGGCGATCGTGGCAACGATTCCTACACCCCACAGCAACGCATGTTGATCGATGAGCCACTCGAAGTAGCCCCACATTTGTTCCGATTCTAAGCGCATGGTGCAATCAGCGTTTCAAGCAAACCAGGAATGAAGGTGGACGGATAAAATTGCGGGATGGTTCGTTGGCAAGATCCAAGTCTCGTTGCGCACATCGCACGATCATAGCGGCATAATTCGCCCCGGAGGGGCCGCCGTCAGTAGCCCGGGGCGGAAGCCCCGGGGACGACGCAGGCCCATGGCAATTTCCGCCCCGCAGGCGCCGGCGTAGGCGATGCAGAGGCACTACGCCGGCCCCTCCGGGGCGAACCATTCTTGCGCTCTCGCATTCCCGGGGCTTCCGCCGCGTCCCCGGAAAAACGGCTACTGGCGGCGGGCCCTCCAGGCCGCATTAACAGCCTGTAGTCGGAAGGAAAACGGAAAAGCTATTTCGAAGCCGCCTTGGCCGACGCGGAGGTCCGCATGCCGGGACGAGCTTCGCTCTCGAGCACAATCTCCAGGAAGAGCTCTTCCATCGTCGTGGTCGGGTTGTCGATCGACAGCACTTCGCCGCCCGAACTGCGGATCAGTTCCGCGATCTTGGCCTGCACGTCGCTCGAGAGTCCCTTGGCGTGGACTTCGGTGACCTCGCGGACCTTGAGCAGATCGTCGACGCGGCCCAGCTCGCGCAAACGGCCGCGGTGCAGAATGGCGATGCGGTCGCAAACGTCTTGCACGTCGGCCAGCTGGTGCGAGCACATGAGGATCGTCTTGCCCTCGTCGCGCAGACGCAGGATCAAGTCCTTCATCTCGCGACTGCCGATCGGGTCCAGGCCCGAGGTCGGTTCGTCGAGAATCAGCAAGTCGGGCTCGTTGATCAGCGCCTGAGCCAGACCGATGCGCCGCGTCATCCCTTTGGAGTATTCGCGGAGCTGCTGGCGGCGAGCGCCCTTCAAGCCGACCATCTGGATCAGTTCGTCGGTGCGCTTGCGGCGCAGGTCGGCCGGCATATCGAACAGGCGGCCGTAGAAATCGAGCGTTTCTTCGGCGTTGAGGAATTTGTAGAGGTAGGATTCTTCAGGCAAGTAACCGATGCGTTCGTTCTTGCTGACGTCGCGGGCGTCTTTGCCAAAGACGAACGCGCGGCCCGAGGAGGGAAAGAGCAGTCCTTGGATCAACTTGATCGTCGTCGACTTGCCCGAGCCGTTGGGGCCGAGCAAACCGAAAATCTCGCCGCGGCGCACTTCGATATCGAGCGATTCGAGAGCCTGCACCTTCTGCCGGCCCCAGAAGTCGCGGTAGATTTTGCCGAGGTTGCGTGTTTCGATGACGATGTCAGAGTCAGCCTGGGTTGCGGAAGCTGGGCTCTCGGCCGGTGCGACTGCACTCATTTCCACAGATCTCTTCGGTAGCAAGAATAGGAGGGGAAAAGGCAAAAGAGAATTCTAGTCCCCTGCGGATACGCTCGAGAAAACCGAAAGGTTCACAGAGGAAAAACTTCAAAGGCAATCGCCCGAAAGTATTGCTGGCACTATAAATAGCTCTTGGTGGACTGACAAGCCGGAGCGCTCGGGGCTTGTTAAATCAGAGCCTGTTGATTCGCGCCTTGTTGATTCGGGCCCTGTTAATCTAGTCAACCGGAGATTTCGTAACTGGCCGGCGGGTGTTCGCCTCTCGGCTTTGGACATGGAACCGGGCGCATCAGGCGTGCCGGCTGATTCATTCACCAGGCTGCTCACGGGCTACGCCTTCCCCCGAGCACGCGCGCGAGAGAGTCGAATTTGAGCAGGCTATCGACCGAACTGACCGAAGACAC
>JBQCEI010000394.1:0-2096 GCA_051960375.1 Aureliella sp.
CGTACCACTGTGGATCGTAGTTGTCGGGCTTGGGCCATGCGCGGCGATTGCTCGGCACGTCGGTCGTGCACATCCGGAAGTTGTAGGCCTGTACCTTGCGGTCGCCGCTGAATTCCTCGCCCGGTCCGGCGGTTTCGATTCCCGGCAGCACGCCGCTGGACGGATCGCCGGGCTTGATATACGGGTCGACGTTCTTGGTGAACTGATGATGAATGCTGTGACCGACTTGAACGCCGTTGAGGGTCTCGCCGTAGGTCGCGTTGGCTTCGCGACCTACCGTATACTCGACGCCGGCCACCGCCATCAGGTCCCCTTCGTACGTCGTGTCGATGAACATGCGGCCTTCGAATTGGCGGCCGCTTTCCATGACGATGTGAGTGATGCGCGTGCCGTCTTTGACGACTCCCTTCTTCAAATCCAACCGCTGTCCTAGGACGACTTGGACTTTGTCCTTCACTTCAGCCAGCATGGCCGCGTAGATTTCGCTGGCCACGTGCGGTTCGAAGGTCCACATCGTCTCGCTGTCGGCCCCGCCGTGGATGCGCCCTTTCATGTACTGGTCGCGGGTCTCGTGCTGCCATCGAGCAGGATCAGTGTAGACCTTGAATACGCGGTTGTAGAATTGCCGCGAGATGCCGCCGATGGCGCGTTTGTTGCCGATGTCGGTCGCGCCGAGCCCGCCGGTCGTCAACCCGCCGAGGAATTGCGTCGGCTCGATGAGGATAGCCGTCTTGCCCATCTTGGCCGCTTGAATCGCCGCCGCTACTCCGCCGCTGGTGCCGCCGTAGACGATGACATCGGCGGAATCGGCCGCCCGGCAAGGCAGCGTTTGGCTGATCAAGCACACGAAAGCACACAAGCCAAACAGGATCGAATTGCGCATGGTGAGAGAGGTCTTGTCTGGAAGGAGGGGCTGCAGGGGTTTTGCCAGGGACGTTTCCGGCTAGCGACAGAATAACTGGTCGCGCGCCAAATCGCGAGTCGCCTCAGCCCCTGTGCTGACTTGCCTCTCTCAGCTTCCTCTCTCAGCTGCCCTGCGCCGGGCCGAGCGTGGTTGGCTGGATCAGCCGCGACCGCGGCCCGTGTAGACGGCCTTCTCGGTGACGACCTTGTCCATGTAGATGTCGTGCGACTGGACAGGGATCTCAGGGAAGATCTGGCATTCGAAAGCCAGCGCGACCAGCGGGCAATCGGGCCGGGCGTGTTGCAGCAGTTTGTCGTAGTAGCCTTTGCCGTGCCCGGTCCGGCCGCCTTGTTTGTCGAAGGCGACGCCGGGCACCATGATCAGGTCCAGATCTTCCGGCCGCAGGCGCTTGGCGGGGACGTCTTGCAGTTCGATCCGCGGTTCGAGAATCTTGTACTTGCCGGTGCTCAGCTCGTCCATCGATTCCAGATGGAACAATTCCAGTTCACCGTCGACGCAGAACGGGACGACGATGCGTTTGCCGCTCAGCAGTGCCGTCGGCAGCGCGTGCTGCGTCCGCACTTCGTCGCGGACATCGATATAGAACATGACCGTGCGGGCGGCCATATACTCAGGCAGGGCTAGGAATCGAGCCACGATCTCTTGGCTGACCGCATCCTTGTCCACTTGGGCGCGGCGGTTGGCATGCGCCGCTTCGCGAATCGACTGTTTCTTCAGCGCGAGCTCTTCGGTGGTCGGTTGCATGGAATTCTTCCAGTCCCGCTACAGGATTTTTCTTGGCAGACGAATTGTAAAAGTGAAACCATACAGCGACGAAACGGAGTTGGTCGATCGCTTACGCGTTGTCGAGCAACTCGACCGCTTCGAACTTCTCACCTTCGAGCATCGAAAGGCTGGCTCCGCCGCCGGTCGAGACGTGGGAGACTCGGTCGGCAAAGCCCAGTTGTTCGATGGCGGCTGCGCTGTCGCCGCCGCCGATGATGCTGGTGGCGTCGCTGGCGGCGATCGCTTCGGCGACAGCCTTGGTGCCCGCGTCGAAGGGAGGCATTTCGAAGACGCCCATTGGTCCATTCCACACGACCGTGGCCGCGCTGCCCAGCAGATCGGCGTATTTCTTCGCCGTCTCTGGTCCGATGTCCAGGCCTTCCCAGCCGTCGGGAATCTCGCCCGC
>JBQCEI010000395.1:0-3292 GCA_051960375.1 Aureliella sp.
AGCGCGAAATCACTCGCCGAACGGCTGGGCGAATCGGCGCCAACGGCTCCAGGGCGCGGCGCGACATCCCTGGGCGTCGAAGGACGTTTCGATCCGGACTCTGCTGCACTCCGAGCGGAGGACGCGCTGGCCTACGACCCGCGCGGTAGCCGAGCAGCGGGAGCGGGTGGAGCGGACGCTTTGTCCCGCTTGCCACGCTCTGGATTCGCTCCGCCCGAGCCTGGCGCGGCAGAATCCAACCGCTCCTTTAATGTCGCCCCCCCGGCCGCTGGCGTCGCTGCAGGCGCTGCGTCTTCTGCTGGTAACGAACAGGCCGCGGGAGTACCGCCGGCGGGCGCTGCCGCGGGGGGAATGGGAGGAGTCGCCCCTCAACTGCCATCGATCAGCTCGGCGTGGCCGGATGCCTCCGAACCGAGGATGAAGAAAGTTCAGCCCTCGTTCTACTACGCCAATTCATCGGCCTGGTCGCCCAGCGAGGTCGATTCGGCGCTGCCCGAAGTATGGAGTTACATCGATCCGGCCGCCGCAGTCGCCGTCGGACACTACCGCTCGGTTGAAGGCGCCGAACTTGCCGGCGGACAACTGTTCGGAGCTCAAGCCAATGGTCAGCGGGCGACGTACCAGGATTTTGGCGGCATCACTGCCGGCGCCACAACTGGCGCTGCCTCTCCGACGGCATCTTCGGCCGCGGCCGAAGCGGCTAACCCCAGCGCAGCCGCAGCGAGCGGAGCTGCGGACGCGCGCAAAGAAAATCGATTCGCCCGCGATCTGCAAGCCGATAACAATCGCTCGAGCGCCAGTGGCAATGCATACTATGACAATGCAACCTCGGCCAATGCTCAGTCGACGCCGGCCGTCGGACTGGCGCTATTACCAGCGGATAATACAGTCGAGCAGTGGTACGAACGGTTGAAGCAGGACAATCACCTCCAGCCGCTCAATCAACTGGTCGAGGGGCGTCAGCTACCGGAAGTCGCGCTGAAGGCTCGCGCTAACGCGCTCGACCCGGCGGATTCTGCCCGGCAGACCCGGGGCGCGGTCGATACGCAAAGTCTGGCCCTGTTCGTTAACGCGGCCGAAGCTCGCAAGATCCTGTCGACGATCGATTCCGAGCGTCGGCAGGCCGCGCAGCGCATGTACCGGCAGGACTCACCGCAGGCAGGCCAGGCAGGAGGCCTGCCCGTCCCTGCGGAACAGAATCTTTCGAAGGATCGAGTTCAGGAGCTTGAAAGTGTCGACGCCGACAAGAAAACGCCGGCGCCTGCTTTGAACGCTCCTGAAACGACGAACGGCGGAATGTCGACCCTGGCTGGTGGTTCGGTTGAAGTGCAGAACAAGAACATGTTGCCGCCCGCTTGGTGGGCTCGATCGCGAGCGCTGATCGAAAATGGCCCCAGCGCCGA
Source organism: Aureliella sp. (assembly GCA_051960375.1). GTDB lineage: Bacteria > Planctomycetota > Planctomycetia > Pirellulales > Pirellulaceae > Aureliella. The sequence continues at coordinate 1,404 of JBQCEI010000395.1, forward strand.
CGACACCAAAGTGATCCTGATCCTAAACCAGCCCGTCCCGCAGCCCTAAGCTTCGCTCCTGCGCACGCCCAACGAAACCAGTCTCCCCCTCGCCCCGGCTCGGCTCGATTCGAGGAGCGATGGCTTATCAACGCCCTCGCGCACATGCCCAATAAAATCGGTCTCCCCCTCGCCCCGCTTCAGGCAGAGGGGGCTGCCAAATAAACCCAGTCTCCCCTCGCCCCGCTTCGGGGAGAGCGACCGTCTAGTAGTTCGTCAAGCGGAAGAAGATTAAACTTCTTCCGTCCGCAGTCCTCTTGGGGGCTCTGCCCCCAAACCCCCGGGATTTTTTGAGGCATGGTGCCGGTAAATCAACCGATTGCTTGGCGACGGGCGCAGCATTACGATGAACACTGCTAAGCGAAACAAAGCAGAGCTCTGCGGGGACGCAACTTTGCGAGGGATAACTTAGTTGCCGGTGAGTCAACGACCCGCCGAGCACGTAGCGCCAGTGGCCAGGTTGGCGACAGCCTGGTCATTGGCCTTTTTTGGAGGCACCCAGCATTGCTCGTTGCGCACCATGTCGTGCGTTATCAGGAGCAGCTTCCGCATGCAGGCGACCAGCGCCAGTTTTTTCGGTTTGCCTTTCTGCAAGAGCCGTAAGTAAAAGGCCCGGATCACCGGGTTGTGCCGAGTGGCGGACAAGGCTGCCATGTAAAGTGCTCGGCGCACCTCGGAGCGGCCTCCTCGAGTTCGCCGCTTGCCATCGCTATCGCCTGATTGCTTCGCTATAGGAGCCACTCCTACGAGCTTTGCGATCTGGGTTCGCGAGATCTGCCCAAGCTCCGGCAGTTCACAGCAGAGCGTGGCCGTGTTGACCACGCCGATGCCCGGAATGCTCGCGATGACTCTTACTTTCGGCGACTCCTCAGCCATCTCCTCGACGAACCTCTTGATCGTTGCATCGATCGATTTGAGCTGTTTTTTCAGCATTTCTAGGCTTTCTTCGATCAATTGCCGGCTCAGTTCGTCGCTGCAGAGAAGCATTCGATTGTTCTCTTGATTGATCATCGACAGAACCTGCCAGCGGCGTCGCAACAGAGCTCGAAACTCCTTCTCTCGTTGGGTGCGAGGCTTGGCCAGATTCACTGGCATATGCTCGCCAAACAAGCGCAGGACTTTCGCGTCGATCTTGTCCGTCTTTTCCAGATAGCCGTGAGCTTTGGCGTAATGATAAGTCTGCCGAGGATTGATCACAGCTACGTTGACCTTGGCCTCCAGTAGCAGGTCGACCAGAGCGTTCTCCCAACCACCGCTGCTCTCGCAGACGACGAGAGTTGTCTCCGGTTGAGTAAGCCTCTCGACCAGCTTGCCAATGGCTTCGACAGTGTTGTCAATGAACGCTGGCAGCTTGCCAAGGGAGTCCGAGATGTCCAATTTCTTGGACGACACATCCACACCAATTACTCGTTCATAGGAAGTCATTGCTTAGTTCCCAGCCTAGTTAAATACGATCTGATTCGCTAAGCGAACCGATCAAGCGACCGTTCGGGACCAAAACAATCAGCTACGCGATCAGGCTCTCCCACGAAATCCTCCACGAAGGTCTCTGGGGGGTGTTACGATCTGCATAGCTGCGCCCGGAGCTCTTGCAAAAGCACCGGACAGTGTCCACTGTAAAGGGCCAGTGCGACGTTTCGCTAGATACTAGGGGGCTGGGGGGTGAGGGGCAGGGCCGCCACAAAACTCACCACGCGCAGAACCCGAAGAGATCAAGGAAGAAACAAAGCGGACAAAGCCGAGACGGTTTTCCCACTGCGCCGCGGAAGGGATGAGGAACGCGGTCAAAGCCGAGACGGTTTTCCCACTGCGCCGCGGAAGGGATGAGGAACGCGGTCAAAGCCGAGACA
>JBQCEI010000396.1:0-2300 GCA_051960375.1 Aureliella sp.
AGCCGAAGCGAAGTGAGGCTTCAGGCTAAAGGCTCAAGAGTAAAGGCTAAAGGCTAAAGGCTTCAGGCTTCAGGCTTCAGGCTTCAGGCTTCAGGCTTCAGGCTTCAGGCTTCAGGCTTCAGGCTTCAGGCTTCAGGCTTCAGGCTTCAGGCTGAAGACAAGAAGACCAAACGTTCGTCATTCCTCAGCCCGCTGGAGACCGCTGATTTAATCGATATTGGTCAAGCGATGGAATCAGCCGCCGGGCGTTAGCCCGCGGTCTGCGGCGCTTTAAGGCATGGAACCGGACGCTAACGCGTGCCGGCTGATTAAATCGGCAGTCTCCGGTGGGCTGGGCTAAGGAATGACGGACCTTTGGTGCTAAAGCAGGCTAAAGGCTAGAGGCTCAAGGCTAAAGGCAAAAAGACCAAAGGATCGTCAATCCTCAGCCCGGTGGGCTGGGCTAAGGAATGACGGACCTTTGGTGCTAAGAGCTGTAGCCTGAAGCCTGGAGCCTGTAGCCTGTAGCCTGTAGCCTGTAGCCTTTAGCCTGAAGCCTGAAGCCTTTAGCCTTTAGCCTGAAGCCTGAAGCCTGAAGCCTACGAAAAAAGGCCCACCTTCCACAAAAGGGAGAAGGCGGGCCTGTTGGTCGTTCTAGACGGAGATAGGCGACTAGCGAAAGGGGTTCGTGTGAGCACCTGAGCGGAATGGTTGGGTGCCAATGCGGTTACACGAGTTCTTTCTTGCCGCCGATCAGCGTGCGGAGACGTTCAGCCAAGAGACGAGCGTCAAAGGGCTTCTTGAACGTTTCGTTGATACTCGAGCGATCGAAGCTGAACGTCTGGCCGTCGTCGGGCAGCAAGGCGATCAGGATGATGTCGGTAAAGTCGTTGTTCTTGCGCAGGTTTTGGCAGATCTGCAACGCTTCCACTTTGCCGATCGAGAAGTCTACGATCATGCAGTCGGGATGGAAACTCTCTGCCTGGATGCCCGCCTCAAACCCGCTGGCTGCGGTACCGACTTTGAACGAGCGCTCCAGCGGCAGTTCCCGCTTGAGGTTCTCGATCAACACCTGATCTTGAGCAACGATCAGGACCTTGGCCATGGCTTCATCTTCAAGGTCTCCCAAGGGCATACCATGCTCCTTGAGGAACTTGATCAGGTATTCGCGCGGGATGCGGCGATCTTGCGATCCCGGGATGCGATACCCTTTGAGCCGGCCGGAGTCGAACCACTTGCTGACGGTCCGAGGGGCCACCTTGCAGATCTTTGCGACCTGGCCTGTGGTGAACACCTTCATATTAAGGATCTCCGTTTTCCTTTCAAAATTTTTCAGCTCTGCCGAAGGGCTCGAGGAGCCTTCCATCGGCACAGCACTGTTGGCCCCTGTCGCGGCTGTGACGGGCTGGGCCAAACGCCGGTCGGTCCGCTCGGGACCTACCCGTTGTCCAGCCAATCGTTCGGCGGCCGAAGTCGCCGATCATCCACGTACACTTGGGTCAGGGCTTTCGGTTGTGGTCTCAGCTGCCGACGGGAAGCTCCGTCGCAGTCGAACAACCACGGATTGGCCAGTCGGAGCTCGCTCAGCGCCTCACGATCGCGGCGCCGTTTGCCGTTACCACACCCCCGTACAGTAACGCAACCAGCCGCGCATCCCGGGGCGCACGAAAGTTCGGCAAGCCGGTCAATCGTTGCAAAGATTGCAACACAGAGAGAATTTGTGCGGAAACTCCACAGATTGACTAAAGCCAGCGGCCCTAGCCATCAGCAAGCGCGCAGCTTCACACCGCTCGGTGCTCAGTGCGTTTCCCCTTTTCCCCCCTAATCGACTCAGCCGCTCCACTTCCGCCCCCACCACAATCGATGCGGCTAGGACTGAGCAGAACAAACTGTCCGAGGATTGTTTTCGATTCGAGCCGGGTATCTACTTTAGAGAGATTGCTCGTTTGCTAAGCTTCATTCGCCACAACCGGTCCATTGGCACCTTGCAGACTCGCCAAGTTAACAATCCGCTCACTTCAAGCCGCGGAAATCGAGCCCGATCTGCCGACGCGGCTTTCACCTCAGCCGGCACGCAGCAAGCGTCCGGTTTTTCGTGCATTCTTGTAACCCGACGCGTAAGTTTTGAAGCCAGCGCAGTTCTTGTAACCCGACGCGTAAGCGAGGGACGAACCCGCCAGAAAGTCCTGTCCAAACCGAGTTGGTTTCTGCGGCGAGCGATCAAGCGGGTGCAAAACGAAAGCGATCAGCTGAAGCATGAGCCCAGGGGCAATTTCTGCCTTTACGGCGGGTTCGTCCCTCGCTTACGCGTCGGGTTACAA
>JBQCEI010000397.1:0-5294 GCA_051960375.1 Aureliella sp.
GCCCCTCGGGGGGGCGCGGGGGCCGGGGGGTGAGGGGCTTAGCGGCGAACCATAGGATAACTGAGAACCAAACGATGACTGCTTCCAACGTCGCCAGGCCGCCGGCGCCGACGAGCGAACAAGCGTATGCCGGCCAGACGATTTTGAAACCCGAAGAGCATGTGCTGGCGACGCTCGAGGCCGACGGTTCGCGTCGCTGGCTCTATCCACGGCTGGCGATGGGAGCCTTTTGGACGCGGCGCCGCGCGGTGGCTTATGGGCTGATCGCGTTTTTCACGATCGTGCCGCACTTGCGTTATCACGGCAAGCCGCCGATTTTGCTCGACGTGCCGGCCCGACGCTTTACGATTATGGGCTACACGTTTCTGCCGACCGATACGTTGCTGCTGGCGCTGCTGATGGTCAGCGCTTTCGTAGGAGTGTTTCTGGTGACGGCCCTGTTCGGCCGCGTGTGGTGCGGTTGGGGTTGCCCTCAAACGGTCTACATGGAGTTCCTCTTCCGTCCGATCGATCGCTTGTTTGAACGAACGGTCGGCAAAGGTGGTCGTCCGCAGAAGCGGCTAAGCGGTTGGCGGTGGTGGGCACGCGCCTTGGTTTATCTGGTGGCCTGTGCGTTCCTCACGCATACGTTCTTGGCGTACTTCGTCGGCACGGACCGTTTGGGTCTGTGGGTGACGCAGTCGCCACTGAACCATCCAGTTCCGTTTCTGGTGATGGCGGTGTCGACCGCCCTGCTCCTCTTTAACTTCCTGTACTTTCGCGAACAGACCTGTTTGATCGCCTGTCCTTACGGCCGCTTTCAATCGGTGATGCTCGATCGCCGCAGCCTGATCGTCAGCTACGACACCAAGCGCGGCGAGCCGCGCGGACGTGGCAAACCGGTTGCAACCGCAAGCGGCCCTTCCAAGGGAGACTGTGTCGATTGCAACATGTGCGTGCAAGTCTGTCCGACCGGCATCGACATTCGCAACGGGTTGCAGATGGAGTGCATTCACTGTGCACAGTGCATCGATGCGTGCAGCGCGGTGATGACCAAGCTGCACATGCCGACGGGACTGATTCGCTACAGCAATCAAGACGCAATGGAAGGCAAGCCCAGCGCCGTGCTCCGGCCGCGGCTGATCATCTATCCGCTGGTGCTGGTGGCGGCCATGTCGGCGTTCACTTTGGTCTTTCTTAGCAAGAAGGACTTCGATGCAAAGCTGCTCCGCAATCTCGGCAACACTTTTTCCGTCGGCGCCGACGGCTTGATCGACAACTCGCTGAAGCTCAGCCTGACCAATCGCACCGACGAGCCTCGGAAGTACGAACTAGCGGTGCTCGCGCCGGCCGATGCGCATGTGCGGCCGATCGAAGCCTCCGAGATCGAGCTTGCCGGCGGCGTGCATAACTTTGTGCCCGTGCTCGTATCGGCGCCGTTTGAAGAGTTCACCGATGGCCGCTGCAAAGTGCAGCTGCAGATCACCGACAACTCCGGCCAGCAACGCGTGATCGATTACATGCTGCTCGGACCGTACCAGATGCCGCAAGAATATTAGCCGATGGGCGTTAGCCCGCTATTGGCATTTCTTAACCCGACGCTTAAGCGAGGGACGAACCCGCGCCAGCGGCAAAACGAAGAAGAACCAATCATATGAGGACAAGCGAAGCGACCGGTGTGGCACTGGCTATGCCAGTGCCTTCGGCTTCGAAGTTGAAGGGTTAGAAGGCCGGTAAAGCGTTCCAATACTGAAACAACTATCGCCAGAACTGTTGCAAGACAGTTCGGCATTAGTGAGTAGTCAGCGTCCTGAAGGCGGCTAACTTCGAAAAAAGAGTCACTGGCATAGCCAGTGCCACACAAGCGTTACACGAATAGCAGGAAACCGGACGCTACCGCGTGCCGGCTGATTTTTGAAAGCGAATAGGTACACGAACATGTCGATTGCAACTACCACCATTCAAGACGCCGAGGCGCGGCGTGCCGTCCGGGCCGAGCGGCACGCCTGCGTCACTTGGTGCAGCTTGATCCTGCTGATGCTCGGAGGGAGCGTCGGCATGTGGATCTACGCGGCCGTGCTGGCCGTTTCGGATCCGTCGATGGCGGTCGTCCCCGACTACCACGAAAAGGCACTCGAGTGGGACAAGCACTTGGCTGCCGAGCGGGCGACCCATGCGCTCGGCTGGACGATCGCCTATGTCCCCGGCCCGGCAGCCGATGCTTCGGGCGAGCGCGAGCTGACCGTCTTCGTGCGCGATTCTCAGGCGCAGCCGGTCAGCGGCGCTGCCGGTCACTTGCGGCTGTACCATCACGCTCGCGCTGGAGCTGCCGTGACGGTGGAGCTCGCTGAAAAAGAGCCCGGCACGTATGTCTGCCAGGTCGCGATGCCTCGGGCCGGGTTTTGGCAGATGGAGCTGGCGCTCGATCGCGGCGATGAGCATTTTGAGGCTGAGTCGGTTTACGAGCTGGGGTTATAGCGGCTCAGGCTCTTTTTAACGCAGAGGCGCAGAGAGAGCCGAGGTCGCAGAGAGAGAGTCATGCCGAGCATGTTGCCGTTAGTCGCTACCGTTTTTGTTGCCAGCTTGTTCGGGTCCTTGCATTGCGTGGGCATGTGCGGGCCTTTGGCGGTGTTGGCGAGCAGCGGTGGCAGGGGAAATCGCAAAGTTAGCTTGCGCTCGCAACTGGGAACTGCGGCGGCGTACCACGGCAGTCGTGTGGCGGCTTATGCGGCGGCTGGGTGCATGGCCGGCTTGCTCGGGGCGAGCATCCAGCACACGGGGATCTTGTTCGGCGTGCAACGCTTGGCGGCGCAGTTGGCCGGTGGCAGCATGTTGGTGATCGGCTTGCTCGGACTGGTTCGACTGGCCGGCGGCTCGGGGCATGCCGCGATGCTGCCGCAGTGGTTGCAGAGGCGCTTGGGTCAGGCGCACAGCGGGGCGCGTCGCCAACCGCCGATGCGCCGCGCGGCGGCGATCGGCTTGCTGACAGCGATCCTGCCGTGCGGTTGGCTGTACGCCTTTTTGATCGTCGCCGCCGGCACAGCTGAACCTCTGACCGCGGCGCTGGTGATGGCCACGTTTGCACTCGGCGCGGTGCCCGCGCTGGCCGCGACGGCGCTGAGCCTCTCGATGCTCGCCGGCCGCTTCCGCCACGCCATACCGTGGTGCTCGGCTGTGTTGATTACGGTTGTTGGCATGGCCACGCTGCTGCAGCGCTCGCAGATCGAACTTAAGGCAATGAACCCAACGAGCAACGTCAACGAGACCAGTGCGCTGGCGAGCCAGATCGAAGCGATCGATCACAAGGAATTGCCATGCTGCAGTCGAGCCAAACCGCCGGACTCTTCTTCTCTCCCCATCGCCCCGCTTCGGGGAGAGGGGGCCGGGGGGTGAGGGGCCGGAGCGGAAACATGGTCTGCCTTGGCAACCCGATGACGGTTTGTCGGGCTCTGTGGCGGGTTCGTCCCTCGCTTACGCGTCGGGTTACCTCATGCCGTCGCTTCGCGACTCAAAACCATTTTCGAACGCCTTCCGACTCACACGAAGTTTTTCCCTATGTCGATCGTCGATGCGGAAAGCACCGCACTGTCTGCTGGCTTCGATGCTCAGACACTTGCTTCGTTAGCCGCAAACGGCTGTGGCTGTGCACACTGCGGCGCGGCGATACCGGCTGAGTCGCTGTCGCTTGATCCGGCGGAGCGGTTTTGCTGCAGCGGTTGTCGCGCGGCGTATAGTCTGATCGCCGGCGAAGGGCTCGAAGAATACTACGCGCTGCGGCGGCGCTTCAGCGATCAAGATGCCAAGGCAGTCGATCCGGAGCTCACGGAAGCAACGTTTGTCGACCTCGATGCGCCTCGCTTCTGGCAGAACCATGTCACGTCGCTGTCCGACGGCACGGCGCAGAGCGTGCTGCGGCTGCAAGGGATTCACTGCGCGGCGTGCGTGTGGCTGCTTGAGCGACTGCCGCAGATTCAAGCCGGAGTCGTCGAGGCGCGCGTCAATCTTCCGCGAGCAACGATCGAGCTGACGTGGGACCCCGCTCGCGTCGCGCTCTCGCAAATCGCCAGGCAGCTAGGGCGGCTCGGCTATCGAGCTATCCCGCTGGTGAATTCGCGGCGTGAGCGCGCCCAGCGTCTCGAGACGCGCAGGCAACTGGTGCAGATCGCCATCGCAGGTGCATGTGCCGGCAACGTCATGCTGCTTGCGCTGGCGATCTACTGCGGCGAGTGGACCGGCATGGCGGCTGACCATTTGCAGTTGCTCCGTGTCGCGAGCACTGCGGTCGGTTTGGTTTCGTTGCTCGGCCCGGGCTCGTTGTTCTTTCGCGGTGCATGGTCAGCCCTGCGCACGCGCACCCCGCACATGGACGTGCCGGTCGCGTTGGGGCTCGGCGTCGGAGCGGCGAGCGGCGCTTGGAACACGCTGGCCGGCAGCGGCGAGCTGTACTATGACTCGCTGTCGATGCTCGTGTTCTTTCTGCTGATCGGCCGCGCACTGCAGTCGTGGCAGCAGCGCACCGCTTGCCAGTCGGTCGATCTGCTGCAGCAACTCACTCCTGCAACGGCATTGCGAGTGCGCAACGGAGCGATCGAAACGGTTCCCGTCGAAGAGATCGAAGCGGGCGACACGCTCGAGGTGCGGGTCGGTCAAACGATTCCAGTTGATGGCGTCGTCCTTACTGGCTCTAGCCAAATCGACACCTCGATCCTCACCGGCGAGTCGCTGCCGGCGACCGTCGGCGTCGGCGATGCGGTGACCGCTGGGACGCTCAACCGCAGTCGCACTTTGCGCGTGCGCGCCGAGCGCGTCGGAGCGAAGACGCGCTTGGGCTCATTGCTCGACGCGATCGAGCGAGCCGGCATCCATAAAGCACCGATCGTTCAGTGGGCCGATCGCATCAGCGCCATCTTTGTATGCGTTGTGCTCGCTCTGGCGCTGGTGGTCGGAGTAGCTTGGTGGATCGTCGATCGCGAAGTGTGGAGCGAGCGCGTGATTGCGGTCTTGATCGTCGCCTGCCCGTGCGCTCTCGGCTTGGCTACTCCGCTGGCGATCGCCGTGGGCCTGGGCAACGCGGCGCGTCGCGGCGTGCTCATCAAGGGTGGCGACACGCTGCAGCGCTTATCTCAGCCGGGAATTCTGGTTCTCGACAAGACCGGCACGCTGACCGAGGGACGGTTGTCGGTGCTGGAGTGGAACGGTTCGCACGAGGCGCTCGCCGCCGCCGCGGCGCTCGAACGCGATAACCCGCATCCGATCGCCGAGGCCGTGCGCCAGTTCTGGTGGTCGCAAGGAGCGAGCGTTGAAGCACAAGTGAG
>JBQCEI010000398.1:0-2707 GCA_051960375.1 Aureliella sp.
CGACGGCCAAACGCTACGAACCGAGCGAGCAGCGCACGACGTTTGCCGACGTAGCGGGACTCGAAGGAGTCAAAGCCGACTTGCAGGAAATCGTCGACTTCCTCAAGGCCCCTGAAAAATTCCAGAAGCTCGGCGGCCGCATCCCCAAGGGCGTGCTGCTGAACGGTCCGCCGGGTACCGGCAAGACGTTGCTCGCCCGCGCCGTCGCAGGCGAAGCGGGTGTGCCGTTCTATTCGGTCAACGGCAGCGAGTTCATCCAGATGTTCGTCGGCGTGGGCGCCAGCCGGGTCCGCGATTTGTTCCAAACGGCCAAAGAGACCGCCCCTTCGATCGTGTTCATCGATGAAATCGACGCCGTGGGCCGCCAGCGCGGCGCAGGCCTTGGCGGCGGTCACGATGAACGCGAACAAACGCTCAACCAGATCCTCAGCGAAATGGATGGCTTCGCCAGCGGCGATTCGGTGATCGTCGTAGCGGCGACCAACCGACCCGACGTGCTCGACCCTGCCCTGCTCCGCCCGGGTCGCTTTGACCGGCACATTACCGTCGGTCGGCCGACGTTCCGCGGGCGACTGGAGATTTTCAAAGTCCACGTGCGCGACGTGCCGCTGGATCACGACGTCGACCTCAAACGCCTGGCCGCAGTGACGATTGGACTGACCGGCGCCGACATTCGCAATCTGGTCAACGAAGCCGCCCTGTGGGCCGCCCGCAACGATAAGTCGCGCGTCTCGATGGAAGACTTCGACTACGCCCGCGATAAAGTGCTCATGGGCGCCAAGCGCGAAGAAGTGCTCAAGCAGGACGAGAAGGAAAAGACCGCTTATCACGAAGCCGGTCATACGCTGACCGCTTGGTTCCTGCGCGGCGCGCAGCGCGTCCACAAAGTAACCATCATTCCACGCGGCCGCGCGCTCGGCACGACGCAGATTCTGCCCGCTGAAGATCGCGTCAGCACCAGCGAGAGCGAACTGCAAGATCAACTTGTCGTATTGCTGGCCGGCCGAGCTGCCGAAATGATGGTCTACGACGAAACGAGCGTCGGGGCTGAGAACGATCTCGAGCGCGCCACCAGCGTGGCTCGCCGCATGGTCACGCACTGGGGCATGAGCGAGAAGCTCGGACCGGTCAGCTACAAGAGCTCCGATGACGATCCGTTCCTCGGCCGCGAAATCCATCAGCAGCGCCAGTTCAGCGAGCACACGCAAGAGCTGATCGATGACGAAGTCTCGAAGATCCTCGGCCGGGCCAGTGAGCGCGCCTTTGAACTGCTGAAACAAAAGCGGCAGGAACTCGAGGCGCTCAAAGAAGGTTTGATCGCCCGCGAAGAACTCAACGAACGCGAAATCGAAGCCCTGGTCGGCCCCTCGGTTCACGGTCCGACGGAAACCCCCGAAGTCATTTCTCCCACCGAGACGGCGGTATAAAAGGACATGGCGAAAAAAGCCAAAGGCGGCAAGATTCGCATCGATTTTCGCAAGAATCACCAAGGGCGCCGGCGGCCGAACGATCTGACGCGCAAGTTCCAGCAGGATAACCTCAACGACGAACAGCTCACCAGCGGCGAACGCATCAGCGGCAAGGGCGAACTGACCCGCCGCCGCACCGTCATCGCCGAACAGTCCGAAGGCGAGGGCTTCGGCGTACAGTTCTCGCTCGACGACGAGGCCATCAAGAAAGGAGTCGTGCTCCGCGTCCACGGCCTGGAATGTGTGGTCCGCGCCGAGGACGGCATCGAGTATCGCTGCGCGGTGCGCCGCGTCTTAAAGAATCTCTCGACCGACCAGCGGCACGTCGTGGCCGCGGGCGACGTCGTCACTTTCCGCTCCGAGGGAACGCATCAGGGAATCATCCTGGCGATCGATCCGCGGCACGGCGTCCTCAGCCGCACGAGCAAGGGACGCAAGCATGTGCTGGTGGCCAACATCGATCAGATCATCATCGTCGCCAGCGCCAATCAGCCGTCGCTCAAGCCGCACCTCATCGATCGCTTTCTGGTCACCGCCGAGCACGCCGGTCTGGATGCTCTGATCTGCATCAACAAGGTCGACTTAGCCGATCCGGCCGAGCTGCAGCCGCTGGTCGGCGTCTACGCGCAGATGGGGTATCGCGTGCTGATGACCAGCGCCGCTCAGGGGTGGAACATCGACGCTCTGCAAGCGGTGGTGGCTGGTTCGCAAAGCGTCGTCACCGGGCAAAGCGGCGTCGGCAAGAGTTCGCTACTGAACGCGGTTCAAGCCGGCCTGGGTCTGCGCGTCAACGCGGTCAGCCAAGACAACAAGAAGGGCAAGCACACGACGACGACGGCCGAACTGATCCCGCTCGATCAGGGCGGCACGATCGTCGATACGCCGGGCATCCGGCAACTCGAGCTCTGGGACGTCTCGCCGGCCGAGGTCGGCGGTTACTTCCGCGACTTGCGTCCCTACGTCAATCACTGCCGCTTTCCCGACTGCCTGCACATCCACGAAGTCGACTGCGCGGTCCGCGACGCAGTAGCTGACGGCCGCATCGATCCGCGTCGCTACGACAGCTACGTGCACCTGATCGAAGACCCGTCCTCGCCCGAGTAGAAGAGCTCACCGCGGAGGACGCAGAGATCGCGGCGAGGATCATTTACAACACGCACAACGCGTACAACGCGTCCAACCCGGGAAAAAAATTATAAAGCTGTGAGGGGGGTTTGGGGAGGCCCATGCCCCCCTTC
>JBQCEI010000399.1:0-6491 GCA_051960375.1 Aureliella sp.
TTTTTGTTGGGGGGTTGTTGCCCGCGCGGCGCGGGCCCCCGGCGCATTTGCGGATACTTTTTTTTCCCGGGGACCCGGGGCGCGGGGGGCCCAGGCCCCCGCGCTCCCCCCGTCTCCGCGGTAAAAAACGGCGATGGACGGATTGTTGCTTTTTTGCAACACCAAAACAGTGAAAAAACACAGTTGCTGTATATTGACAACATGCTCGCGAGAGCTATCAATCGCCCACTCCCGCCACAAGTCGTTTCACGACAACAACTTACACCGACGCCACACCTGGGTCTTTTCTCTTTGGTATCGAGCTTGCTTTTTCTACCCGGCATTACCTGACAGTCGGTCGGATAAGAAAACCACACGCTCAGCTGCTCGACGCCACAGAGAGGTTTGCTATGAAGAAGAGCTACCGCGGTCGCATGAATCTGGAAGATGGTTTCGAAGCCGAAGTCGACGTGTTGGCCGACGGCCACTTTGAGCACGCCACGGACGAGCCTTTCGAAGTGGCCAAGGAAGCGGTCGGGGCTGAGCTGGACGACGATGCGCCGATGGGCATCGCCGACGAACTCGACTCGGAACTGATCGAAGAAGGGGACCTGCAGGACCTCGAGGAAGAAGTCACCGGCACGAACGATCCGGTCCGCATGTATCTGATGCAGATGGGTCAGATTCCGCTGCTGACCCGTCAGGAAGAAATCTCCTCGGCTCGCCAGATCGAACGCACTCGCAGCCACTATCGTCACTGGATGCTGGGCCCCGATTTCATGCTGCAAGGGGCGACGCGGCTGCTCGAGCAGGTTCGCGACGGCAAGCTGCGTCTGGACCGCACGATTGAAGTCAGCGTCACCAACGCGACCGAGAAGCGAAGCCTGATGCGCCGCATCGGCCCGAACGTTCAAACGCTCCGCAACCTCCTGCTGCGAAACCATCACGACTACTACACCGCGATCAATCGCAAGCTCGACAAGAAGACGCGTCGCGAAGCGTGGCAGCGGCTGGTGCGTCGCCGCAACCGCGCCGTCCGCCTGGTCGAAGAGATGAACCTCCGCACGAACCGGCTCGAGCCGCTCTTTGCCAAGCTGCAAGACATCGCCGCTCGCATGAAGACACTGCGAGCCCACGTGAAAGTGGCTCGCGTCTCGGGTTACGCCGACGGCCAGTCGCTCAGCCAGTTGCTCGACGAACTGCGTTACCTGATGCGGATCACTTACGAGAGCCCGGCTACGCTCGAGCGCCGCGTCGATCGCGCCGCCATGCATCGCCAACAGTACGATGCCGCCAAGCGAGAACTCAGCGCCGGCAACCTGCGTCTGGTCGTCTCGATCGCCAAGAAGTATCGCAACCGCGGTCTGAGCTTCCTGGACCTGATTCAGGAAGGCAACACCGGCCTGATGCGAGCGGTCGATAAGTTCGAATGCGAACGCGGCTTCAAGTTCTCGACGTATGCGACCTGGTGGATTCGCCAAGCGATCACTCGAGCCATTGCCGACCAGAGCCGCACGATTCGCGTACCGGTGCACATGATCGACACGATGAGCAAGGTGCGGCTGGTGACCCGCCAACTGGTTCAAGAACTCGGCCGCGAACCGACGGTCGAAGAGACCGCGCATCGCGCCGGGCTGTCGATCGAAGACACTCGCGTCATCATCAAGATGGCTCGCCAGCCACTGTCGCTCGATCAGCCGGTCGGCGATCACGACGACAGCTACTTCGGTGAATTCCTGGAAGACCATCGCGATGATGATCCGTTGTTCGAAGCGAACCAGGAATCGCTGAAGTTCCACATCAACGAAGCCATGCAAACGCTGAACTATCGCGAACGCGAAATCCTGCGTCTGCGTTACGGCCTGGCCGACGGCTATGCTTACACGCTGGAAGAAGTCGGCCGGATCTTCTCGGTCACTCGCGAACGCGTTCGCCAGATCGAAAGCAAGGCTGTCCGCAAGCTGCAGCAGCCCTATCGCAACAAGGCTCTGATGAGCTTCGTCGACGGCATCGAACCGAGCCACCTGCAAGACAGCGCCGCCACCGGCACCGAAGCCGGCAAGTAAGCGTCGGTTTTCTCCGCGCTCTCCGCGTCCTCCGCGGTAAAAAAATCCGTATGAAAAAGATCAGCGATCGGACCGCAACTGTCCGATGCTGACCGCGTCGGTGCCGCCGACGACGATGTGGTCGATCACCTGGATGCCGATCAGCTTGCCAGCCGACTCGAGCGTTTGCGTCACTTCGTAATCCTCGCGGCTGGGCGTCGGATCGCCCGAAGGATGATTGTGCACCAGCAGAATCGAGGAGGCCGCATCGCGAATGGCCGCTCGAAAAACTTCGCGCGGATGCACGAGGCTCGCGTCGAGCGTTCCGACGGTGATCTGGTGATGCCGGATGGGAAACAGTTTCGTATCGAGCGTCACGATATGAAACTCTTCCTGCCGACGGTCGGCAGCCAGGCGGGCGAAATGGCGTCGGCAATAATCGATCGCCACCGCGCTAGAGTTGATCTTGGTCGGCGGCTCGCGCTCAGCCCGCATCGCTTCGGCCACGCGGCGACCTAGTTCGATGCCGGCCATGATCTGACAGTAAGCCGTTTGGGAAACGACGCTACTGACTTCTTTGAGTTCGGCCGCCGACATGCTGCGAAGCGTATCGAGGCGATCGCCCGCGCGGTTGGCAATGCGCTCGCCGGCCTCGAGAGCCGATTCACCGGGGCGACCGGTGCGAATCAGAATCGCGAGCAGCTCGGCAGTTCGCAAATTCTCCGCGCCGCAGCGCAGCAAGCGCTCGCGCGGTCGCTCGGCCAGCGGCGTCTGCGTCAGCTGCTTGCCGCAGATCTGCCGATCGATCCAGCCCTCGACGGAAAACTCGTCGAGCTTGCGCTTCCAGCGATACTGCGGCGCTTCGCCGGTGGCTAGCTCCTGCAAGATGCCTTCGGAGGTGAGCTGATTGAGAATGCGGGTCACGAAGCTGGCTCGCGCCTCGAGGGCACACTGTTGGAGATCGCGAGCCGTGAACACTTCCAGCTGGCATGCAGCTCCCAGCACGCGCACGTAGCGTGCGCGCCGTTCCTCGACGGTACTCTCGCCCATGACCGCCTCCCACCGGGTTGTTCGCTCTCGAGTTGTGGCTCAACTGCAAGGAAGTCTGCGAACAATCGTAGGAGCCAGCCGCACCCCCTGCAATGCGGGGTGCAAATTTTCCTCCGCGCTCTCCGCGTCTCCGCGGTAAAACTCGGGCGCTAACTAATCGCAGAGCGGCGTCTCTTCGATGACCGGATTAGTCAGCTTGCCGATGCCCTGGATCTCGACGGTCACCGTATCGCCGGGCTGAAGAAAGACCGGCGGTTTGCGAGCCGCCCCGACGCCGTGCGGGGTGCCGGTCAGGATCACCGTTCCGGGCACCAGCACCGTGCTGCCGCTGAGAAACTCGATGAGCTCGGGCACATCGAAGATCATGTCGTCGGTATTCCATTCCTGCATCACGTCGCCGTTGAGCACCGTGCGGATGGAAAGGGCGTTGGGATTGGGAATCTCGTCGGGCGTCACCAGACACGGACCGAGCGGGCAGAAGGTGGCGAACGTCTTGCCACGACACCACTGCGAGCCGCCCCACTTCATTTGCCAGTCGAGGGCGCTGACGTCATTGGCACAGGTGTAGCCGAGCACATAGTCGAGCGCATGCTCTCTTGAAACGTTGTGGCAACGCCGCTTGATCACCACGGCCAACTCGCATTCAAAGTCGACCATGTCGCTGCGAAGCTTGCGCGGCAACACGATCGGCTCGCCGGGATCTTGCACCGAACCGCTGTTCTTCATGAACAGCACCGGCTGCTCGGGAATCGGCTTTTGACCCTCTTCGGCATGCCGCCGGTAATTCAAGCCGATGCACATGATGTCGACCGGTGCGATCGGAGCCAGGAAGCGTCGCACGAAGACCGGCTCGCCGGTGTCATGGCAATGCGCAAAAGGATCGCCCGCCAGGCGCGTCACCGATTGATCAGCCTGCAAACATCCCCAAACCACCTGATCATGTTCGTTGTGCACGCGTACGATCTTCATCGCCTGTCCCGTCCCGTTCGAAAGCTCGGAGTTGTTGCTAGCCGTAAAGCGCCGCCGCCACAAGTATGGCGAATCATTCGGCAGGCGTTAGCCCCCTACGGTAAAGGCGGTCGGAACGAGTACGAGTACGAGTACGAGTACGAGTACGAGTACGAGTACGAGCACGAGCACGAGGGCTTGTTGCTCCCCCTCGCCCCGCTTCGGGGAGAGGGGGCCGGGGGGTGAGGGGCAGGAGCGGAGATGGGTTCAGCCTGGGCAGCACCAACGATGGTCAGTCGGCCCCTGTGGCGGAGAGCGTCCCTCGCTTACGCGTTATAAAGTTGCGCTCTTTTGTAACCCGACGCGTAAGCGAGGGACGAACCTGCCGTAAAGGCAGAAATGGCCATGGCCTCAAGCGTCAGCTGATCGCTTTCGTTTTAACACCGTCTTGGTCGGTCGTCGCAGAAACAAGCTCGGTTCGGGCAGACCTTTCTGGCAGGTTCGTCCCTCGCTCACGCGTCGGGTTACAAGAGGAGGGCCGTGGCGCCCGCACGGTCGAGCTCTTCCACCCAGACACCGCAAACCATTCCAGCTTAACAGCTTGCGTCCCCAAAAGTGTCAGCCCCGACGCGTTGGACAGCTTGTCACTTTTCGTTGCCACTTCTATTCTAACGGGAATCTCGCCGGCCGACGGACAAGGCTGGACTGTGGCATTGCTGCAGTAGGTGGACTAATTTCAGTCTTTGCTCATCCGCTGGGATGAAGCGATCCCCGAGGGTATGGATCCACGAAGCGCCTTCGAAGGCGGGGCCCGATGAGTCAGCTGCTGTTGTTTTACGTACGACCGGAACCGGGGACGTGGGTCTACCTATCCAGCTTTCTGTTGGTCGGTATCTTCTTCGTCTTCCACCGCTTGTGGAGCGTGCGGAATCTCGACATCCTGCTGCTGATCCTGCTGACGCCGGGACTGCTGCTGGTGTATGAAGGGCGCAAACAGCGGCGGCTCTCTCCGCAAGTGATTCCGGCCAGCACGATGGCGCATGCGAGCGACATGGCCTCAGAGCGGTTTCAGTACGTCGCAATCCCGCAAGATGCCTTAGCGGCACCCGAGGGTCCGAGCACGGCGGCGCCTGCGGAGCCGCCGGAAGAATGGACCGCCGATCAGCTCGAATTTGCCGGCTTCGCTGCGCTGCTGATCGCTTGCGGCTTGTTGCTCATTCGCATGCTGATCGATCCTGCGCTGGTCAGGCGGCCGCTGCTGGAACCGAACTTATCGATCGGCGGTTTAAGTTTTATCGGCGTCTCGCTGTTCTTGTTCTTGATGAGCAACGTCATCACGAGCGATCCTGAGCTGTCGCATCAGCGCGGTCCGAAGCTTGGCCCCGGTTACGCGCTGCTTTATCGCTTGCCCGATTTGCCGACGACCCCCGAGCACGAAGGACCGGTCTGGAACAGCGGTGATGGGGCAGGGGATCGTCAGTGGCTTTACAACCTCGCTCGCGCGCTGGTCATCCTGTCGAATCTGGCGATCGTCATCGGCATCATCGGCGTCGGTTACTGGCACTTTGAGAATGTGAAGACCGGCATCGGCTGCGCGACGATGTACTTGCTTTTCCCCTACACGGCCCAGATGGCTGGCAACGTCGAGCACGCGCTGCCTGGAGCGCTGCTCACGCTGGCGATTCTGGCTTATCGCCAACCGCTGATCGCCGGCTGCATGCTGGGGCTCGCCTCGGGACTGGTTTATTATCCGCTCTTTTTGCTGCCGCTGTGGATCAGCTTCTATTACCATCGCGGTCTGGGGCGATTGCTGCTGGGGGTCGTGTCGATGCTCGCGCTGCTCGCCTGCTTGCTGCTGATGCGGAGCGGTTGGCCGGACTTCCTCGAAGCACTGCGTGGCATGTTCGGTTTGTGGCGCCCGGCGATGCAGAATCTCTCGGGCATCTGGGGGCTGGGCTTCGATCCGATGTTCCGCCTGCCGGTGCTGGTTGCGTTCATTCTACTCAGCTTCTCGTTCGTCTTCTGGCCGCCGCGCAAGACCTTGGGAACGCTCATGTGCGGCACCGCTGCAGTGATGCTGGCGGCGCAGTTCTGGCATGGCTACGGCGGCGGGCTGTACATGGCCTGGTTCTTGCCTTGCGTGCTGCTCACCGTCTTCCGTCCCAACCTCGACGACCGCATCGCCGTGCGAGTCGTCTCGCCTAACTGGACGCGCTCCGATCGGCTGAGCGTCAGCGCCAGCGCGTGAACCGGCATCGTCGCACGCCGCGTGTCCATTAGCCGCAGCTTGGTAGCCCGCAGCTCGGTAGCCCGCAGCTTGGTAGCAGCCGTGTAGCCTTAAGAAACCGGACGTTACCGCGTGCCGGCTAATGTTCCCGGCATCGCGACGGTTTCTCGCCCAGCGAGCAAGCTCGTCGCACAAAGCGAAAAGATCAATTAGAATCGAGCTTTTCGCTTTTTCTGGCTGGA
>JBQCEI010000400.1:0-2508 GCA_051960375.1 Aureliella sp.
CGTACTTGCGCGATCGGTCGCCGTGGTGGTATTGGTGGGGCAGCGAGATCGAAGCCAACGCGCTGTATCTCAAGCTGCTCGCGGCGAGCGATCCGCGCGGCCGCGTCGCTCCGCGGCTGGTCAAATAATTGCTCAACAAACGCAAACAATCGACCAACTGGGACAGCACTCGCGACACCGCGCTGGTCGTCGAAGCCTTTGCCGATTACCTGCGTGCCAGCGGTGAGACTCAGGCGACCGTTTCAGGCGAGGTGTGGCTCGAGGGCAAGCGGCTGGGCAGCGTGCACTTCACTCCCGAGACGATGTTTACCGCCGAGACGACGATTCAAATCGCTGGCAACGCGGTTCCCAGCGGCGAGCAAACGCTGGAGATTCGCCGCTCGGGCAGTGGGCCGCTGTACTTCAGCGTGTACTCGCGCAACTTTACGCTCGAAGAAGAAATCGCCCCCAGCGGCTTGGAGGTCAAAATCGAGCGGCGCTACTATCGGCTCGACCCGGTGCACAAGGCGCTGGAGCTCGCCGGAAAGCGAGGGCAAGTCGTCGACGCCGAGCGGGCCGCTTACGACCGAGTGCCGATCGAGGATCTCGAAAGCCTCCCCAGCGGCACGTTGGTCGAAGTCGAGCTGCTGGTCGAGAGCAAGAACGATTACGAGTACTTGATGATCGAAGAGCGCAAGGCAGCGGGGCTCGAGCCGGTCGATACGCAGAGCGGCTATCAGTATCGCGATGGGCTGGGCGTTTACCGTGAGATGCGCGACAAGCACGTAGCGTTTTTCTTGCGGACGTTGCCGCGCGGCCAGCACTCGCTGCGCTACCAGCTCCGCGCCGAAGCCCCCGGCCGCTTCACCGCCTTGCCCGCCGTGATCAGCGGCATGTACGCTCCCGAACTGACCGGCAACTCAGCCGACAAGGACCTCCGCGTGAAGTAGGCCGCGAGAAAGGTTGGTGGCCCAACTGTGGGACGGCAGTCCTGAGGCTGTGAATCTTTGGTAGCGGACGGTCGTTGAGAGGCTCGCCGGAGTCATTTTTTCAAGCGGCGCTTGAACGGCGGTCGTTTTAGGCGGGTCGGACTCGTTTCGGGGGAGCTGATCAAGCTCGGCGGCTTGCCGGTGCAGTCCGGCGAAGCCTTCGTTTTGGGGTGGTTGCCTCCTCTAGGCTAGGCAGTTGAGGCTAATCATACGCATCAGGTTGTAGGACAGCGCGTACCAGAGCGCCACGGCTTTCACTTTAGCCAGTCCTCGGACTCGGAACTGTTGCAGGCCGCGGTTGCGACACTCAGCGTTGGGGTGCTCGGCGATTGAGGCTCGCCGCTTATAAAGAGTCTGGGCCTCGGGGGTCGCCATCCGTTGGCGAAAGGCGAAGCTCTCATCGGTGTCTCTGGGCTGTCTGGCATAGGGGTCGACGCCTCTTTTTTCCATGCGGTCTTTGTCATGGATCGGCGCGTACACCTTGGTGCCTTTCTTTTCGAGCGCCGTAACCGCTTCCTTGGTCGGAAAGCCGCCATCGACCAAGTGAGCCTCGGGGGTCTTGTGGTAACTGGTAACGATCTTCTCGTGCATGGGCACCATCTGCTGGCCGTCGTTACCGGAGTTAGTGACATCGACGCCGACGATCACCTGCGATGCACCGTCGGTCGCGAACTGAACGTTGTAGCCGGGGCGGTAGTCACCGCCGGCCATCTTCATGACTCGCGCTTGCGGGTCGGTGGTACTCGCACGAGCCGTCTCGCCGGTTCCCTTCTTTCGCTTCTCGCGCTCTTGCTTGAGCGTTTCGGCCTCTTCCAGCGCCTTCTTCACTCGGGCTTCGCGTTCCTGGGCGGCGCGCTTCTGAGCAGCTTCCCGCCTAGCATCGCTTTGGCCGTGAGCCGATTCATCGCGGCTCTCCTCAGCCAGGTGCTGCACATGCTCACGAGCCTGCTTATGGCATTCCTGGAGCGTGGGAGCACGGCGAAATGAACTCTTGCCGGCGCTAGCTCGCACCCGCACGCCGTCCTGGGCCACCACTTCCAGAGTGACCAGCCCTTGGTGCATGAGAGCCGCAACCGAATCGGTTAGCAGCTGCTCGAGAAACTCGGCATTCTGGCTGCGGAAGTCGCTGAGCGTGTGATAGTTGACTCCCACCTCGCCACAGATCCACTTGTAAGCCAAGTCTCGCTCGCACAGACGTGCCAGCTGCCGGGCGCTGCTGACGCCTTCAATCGTTGCAAAGAGCCAGAGGGCCAGCAGAATGCGAGGATCAATCGCATTCCTTCCAACCTCACCGGGCACTGCGCGAATCCGCGCATACAACACCGACAGGTCCATCGAATCGACATACTGCCAAACCAGCCTCACCCGGTGATCGCTGGCAATCAGCTCATCCAGCGCATGCGCCTGCCACTGAATCTGATGTCGCTGAGGAACCGATACCCGAACCGCCGCCCGATTGACTTTGTTCTTGCTCATGCAGCAAGTTTTAGCGCACCGCCCGTGACCTGACTAGAACGGGCTGCAATAAATTCACAGCCTC
>JBQCEI010000401.1:0-5882 GCA_051960375.1 Aureliella sp.
CTGAGGAGCCGCCACTTTTAGATCGTGCTGTCGGACCGCTTCGGCCACCTGCGAAAATGCCGCTGCGCAAAGGGTCCGCGACCGCGCCTGTTCGTAATCGCTTTCGGCCAGCTCGATCACGCTCAGCAATTGATCGCCGATCGAGGGCTGCCGCAGCCGCAACAACCGAGCCAATTGATCGAGCTTGCGGTGACACCACACCCAGCGATACAGCGCCCAAGGAACGACCAGCCACGCGGCCAGCACCGCCAGCAGAACGGCCCAGCGCAACGACCTGGGAGTGTCTACCACGCGGTCGATCAGAAAGACCGTCAGAAAAGCCAGCAGCACCCCCGCGGTTGCGAAGGCCAGGGCTGCGAGCATTTGAGTCGACCAGACGCGCACCTGGTACTCGTGCATTTGTTGCTTGAGCGATTCCGGTACGCTTAAGCGTTCTCGATTGGGTACGGCACTCATCGCAATTGCTCCTGAGCTGGAACCACAAAGACAATAAGACACAAAGAAAGCCGCATCAAACTTCGTGTCTTTGTGTCTTTGTGGTTTTCAAATTGCTGGCTATATCAACCCACTCGCCTTCCGAAGTATCCAAAAAACGCCCATCAGGGAAACGAACACGGCGGCGACCACGGGGTGGCTCCATAGTTGAACCCGCCGGACCTGCGCCTGGGGCGTGGGCAGTTCATCGATAGCGGCCAAAATCTCGGCGACGTCGGGGTTCTTCAGCGTCTTTCCGCGCGAGACGCGCGCGAGCTCTTCCAACACCTCGGGCCGAGCTGGTTTGCCGACTTGCTCCAATGTGGCACCTTGAACGAACAGTTTGGATTCCAACTCTGCTCCATTTTGTTTGCAGCTGAGCAAGATCTTGTGCTCTCCCGGTTCTGCCGGGCGATACGTGCCTGCGAATGCTCCCCATTCGTTGCTGGTTCGCGTGAGCGTCACCGTTTCGACGCGGCCCGACGGGGCAGAGATCCGGGCGATGACTTCGCCGCTGCTGAGCGGTTCGCCGCTTTTCTCCATCGCGTTGGCGCTCAGCGAAATCGTTTGTCGCACTTGAGGCTGTTCGGGCGAATAGTAGAAGCGCATCGTTTCGCCCTTGGCCATGTTGCGTTGGTAAGCCATCCAGCGCACCACCTGGCCCCAGAACCGGTAGTGGTACAAATCCTCGACGCCGCGTCGCCAGCGCCACGCGCCGTCGGTTCCCATGAACAACACTTTGCCGGCGCCGAACGTGCGAGTGACCAGCAATGGAACCCGACCGTACTCATTGGACGATTCCTGATGAACGCATAACACATCGGCTCCCGCTTTGGCGCGAACGACCGGCGCATGCCACTGGAAGCCCGGCAGGTTTTCCCAAACCTGCATGTTGTCGTCCTGGGTATCGGCCAGTTTGGTCAGCAGGCTGCGCCGCCCCAGATCGGTCAGTCCGAAGTGGCTCGGCGTCCGCGAGCCCCAACCGCCGGGCTGCGACTGGTCCAGCACGACCGGCATCAACGGCTCGAGCGGCGAACCGATGAGCGTGCGCCAGTTGCCTTGCATGCCCGGCAAGAAAACCAGGCCGCTGGCCTGCTGTTCCACCAGCCCCTTGAGCAAGCGGCACTGTTCTTCGGTCAGCTGTTTTTCACCGATGCCCACATCGCCGAGGAACACGACATCGTATTGCGACAGCGATTCGAGAGCTTCGGGAAAGGCTTGGATGTAGTCGGGATTTCCGCCGCCGACTTTGCTGAGCTTGGGATGAAACAGCAAGCAGGAGACTTCAACGCCGGGATCGCGCGACAAAGCGTTCCGCAGGTAACGATACTCCCAGCGCGGCAGCGATTCGATGACCAGCACGCGGAGCTTTTCCTCGCGAATGGCGATCGGAGCCGAGTGCGAGTTGTTATCCTTCAGCAGTTCTTCGGGATGAGCCGGCACTTCGAGCTTCAAGACCACATCGCCGGTCTTCTCGGGCTTCCACACGATCGCATCGCTGGTGCGCCCCATCGCAGTGACGCGAACTTCGTGCGTCAACTGAGTGCCGTCGGATGCCGAGAGCACGACTTGAGCCACGTGGTCGCGAGTCAACGTGCTCTCGATCGTGAAGGGAATGCGGACCGACTTGTTGGCGACGCCGAACGTCGGCACGTCGAAACTGAGCAGTTCAAGATCGGGCAAAGGCGACGGGCTACCGACCGGAACGGTGAAAATCGGAATTTGTTCCAGCCGCAATTGCATGGCGGCCTGGACCGGCGGCGAGCCTTCGTTCCAGTCGCCGTCGCTGGCCAGCACGATCGCACGCAGATGCGGATGATCTTCGCGAGCCTGGATCAATGCCGCGTGAAGGTCGCTGCTGCCACTTTCCTCGCCGCCGGCAAAGGGCGCCAGCTCGACCTTTGCATCTCCTTCAGCTTCTTGCCACGCGTTTTCTTGCATGATGCCAGCGATCGCTTCCGAGCGCGATTGCAATGGACTGGATGCGGATCCCGAGAGAACGACGTCGCGCGTATCCATGCTCTTGGATTGATCGGCCAGCACCACGATCGTCGGTTGCTGCTCGGGAGTAAAGCGAGCGACCGATTCGGGCTGGTTGAGGATCGCCACAGCGAACAGAACCAGAGCGATGCGGAGCAACTCGAGCCCGAGGATCGCATTGCGAAAGCCGCTGCGTCTCCAAGCGATGAAACTCAGCGCGCACACGACCGCGATCGCGGCGAGCGACATGGCCAGCGTGGCGGTGGTCCACTGAAAGGTCAAGCTGTTTTCGGTCATGGCGCTTGCACCTGCGAAAAGGTTCTCGCCTCAGCGGCAGCCTGCAGCGGCGATGAAGTCCGCGACTGCGCCAATCTCAAGTTGCCTTGCGTCTGTTTGCGAGGCATGCACAAGACCGCCTCGATGAGCATCGCTGCGATCATCACCACTGCAAAGAGCCGCCAGATCTCGCGGACGATCCCCGACATGCTGCCGGCTCGATCGTTGACTCGAGAAAAGTTGAGCCCTTCGAATAGCCCCTCGAGCTGGCCGTCGCTGAGCGCTTCGTCGCGATCTTCTTCGGGCGCTCGATTCACGGCGAACAGTTGCTCTTCCGCTTCATAGACGCCGGCCTGCCAGGGATACTGGCTCGAGAGCGCTTCGTCGGCATGGCCGACCAGTACGCCGCGCCAGTCGTCGCCTGGTTGATCGATCGTGCCAGCCACGCGCATCGTGGCATTGCCCAGCGCGGCGAGCCCTTGATCGATCGCCCGCTGGATGAGTGCATAGAGCACGACGCCGTTGCTGGCCAGCGTCGACGATTTGCTGTCGGCCGAAACGGTGCAGAAATATACGCCTCCTTTGTCCGTCGGCACGCGGGCCAGTAGCGGTTCGTCGCCGGTTAAGGTCGCCAGCGGCAAGAGCTCGCCTTTCAACGTCGCGTAGCTGCGTATCTCGAGTGCGCCGACTGGCAAGCCAACTCCGCTGCGCGTCACGGCGAGCAGATCCTGATCGCTTCGCCAATTGCCGACAGCGATCACCTGCGCGGGATCGCCTTCGACCCAGCCGCTCCAATTGACTCCGAAAAACGGAGCCGCCGCGCCACCGAGACCACCGCTGACGCTCGCCGGTGGAAAGAACAGCACTTGCCCACCGCGGCTGACGTATTGTTCGATCGCTCCGGCCAATGGGCCGACCGGCAGCGATGTTTGCCAGATCAGCAGAGAGGTATTCTCGAGCGTCGATGAGTCGAGCTGCTCGGGCGCGATCGCCTCGAACTCGGCTTCGGTCTGTCCATTGGGTGAGATCGAGGCAGCCAGTTCGAGCGCACGCGTCGCTTGCCGATCATCGCTGACGAGGACCACGCGGCGCGCTCGAGCTTCGTCGCATACGAAGTAGAACTCGTTGTCGGCGTTGTTCTGATCGGCCGGGATCGATACCTTGCCGATGTTTTTCTTTTGCCCGGTGACCGGCACGCGATGATTGCGAATTTCGACGTCCCGCCCCGTCATCTCGACATTCAGCTCACTGCGAGCTCCGTCGATCTCAATCTGCACCGGAATGGTCCTTTTGGTGGCAGTTCCATGCTCGCCGCCAGCTTGGGTTACTTGCACGTTCAGCACGACCGCCTCGCCCGCAGCGCCCGCCTCGCCCGCAGGAAACGATTCGCGATGAGCATCGCTGACGCGCACCGTCAAATTGTTTTCCGGCTCATCGGCATAAGCTAAGAGGTGAATCTTCAGCGCTTGCGGAAACTTCTGGAGCGTTTGGCGGACCGCGGTCCAGTTGGCGCTTTCGGGCTTCCAATCGGCGGAGCGCAGATCGGAGCAGATCCAGATATCGGTCGCTCCCGACTTGTTGGCCGTCAGATAATCAGCGGCGGCTTGCAGCATTTGCGGAATGTCGGCCGTCGCGCTCGAGCCGCTCATGCCCGGCGAATCGACCAGGGCATCGAGCGATGGAAAGGCTTGCGGCTGATCGGTGTCGCTGTCGATCAGCACCCACTGGGCCGAGCCGAGCGTGCGCAGCGTTTGCAGCAGTTGGCGCTTGCCGGTACTGAGCTTGGCTTGACCGGCGTTCCCTTGCTGCTGCATGCTGGGCGAACGGTCGAGCAAGATGAGCGTCGTATCTACCTGCGAGCCAGCCGTGAGGCCGAGCAAGCTGCTGGCCAGTGGGCGGCTGATGAGAAAAACCAGTCCCGCGATCGCCAGAGCCCGCATCGCCAGGATCATCCACTGCCTCAGCCGCGCGTAGCCGCGATTCATGCGGTTGGCGGCGAGCAAGAACATCATCGCGCCCCATTGCCGAGTCTGGTAGCGACGCTGATTGATCAGATGGATTACGATTGGGAGCGCCACCAGCGGCAGAGCCCAAAGCATCATCGGCTGAAGAAAGCTCATCGCCCGGAGCGCCTCCTGGCTCGCTCGACCAGAAAGTCGGCTAGCACAACATCGTACGGTCGGTCGATCGAAACGCGGCGATAATCGACCGCGGTTTCCAGGACGATGCTCCGCAGCGTCTCGAGATAGTCGCTCAGCGCCGTATGGTAGCGCGAGGCGATCTCGGTCGGCTCGGCAAAGATCGCCGTGCCTCCTTCCATATCGAGAAAGCGCGTGGGCCGCTGAAAGGCGAACTGCAATTCTTCGGGGTCGAGCAGATGGAATGCAGCAACATCGTGCTTGCGGAACCGCAAGTGCTCGAAGCAGTCGCGCAAGATGGGCGGCTCGACAAACAGATCGGACAGTATGACGACCAGCGCCCGCTGCCGCACCGTTTCGGCCAGTTCATGCAGCACTTTGGCCAATTGCGTCTCGCCCTGCGGCGTCGTCCGCTCGAGCGTATCGAAAAGCGTTGTGAGATGGGCCGGGTTGCGGCGCGGGGGAATGTTTTCCACGATGCGATCGGCGATGCATGCCAGCCCGACTGCGTCCCCTTGCTGGATAGCCAGATAGCCGAGCGTGGCGGCCAGCCGCCGCGCGTACTCGATTTTCGTCATGCCCACCGAGCCGAAGTTCATCGAGCCGCTGGTATCGACGACCAGAACCAAACGCAGATTCGTATCGGCATCGAACTCTTTGACGTAGAAGCGATCGGATCGACCGTAGACGCGCCAGTCGAGCCGCCGCAGGTCGTCCCCGGGCACATACTTGCGGTACTCGGCGAACTCGACGCTGGCGCCGCGATGCGGGCTGGCGTGGCGTCCCGAGACGCTGCCCACCATGGCTCGCCGAGCCATCAGCGGCAACGCGCTCAGACGAGCGACCACCTTCGGATCGAGAAAGCTGCGCTGCTTGCGTTCAGGATGCATGAGCTGCCACTTTGTGTAACCCGATGCGTAAGCGAGGGACGAACTGTACTTGCAACCCGACGCGTAAGCGAGGGACGAACTGTACTTGCAACCCGACGCGTAAGCGAGGGACGAACCCGCCACA
>JBQCEI010000402.1:0-5514 GCA_051960375.1 Aureliella sp.
TCGGCTTCGGCAAGACCGAAGTCGCGATGCGAGCTGCGTTCAAAGCGGTCGACTGCGGATATCAAGTTGCGGTGCTCGTGCCGACGACCGTGTTGGCCGAACAACACTACAAGACTTTCAAAGAACGCTTGGCCGAGTTTCCATTCGACATCGGCAAGCTCAGCCGCTTCGCATCGAAGCGCGAACAGCGCGAAACCGTCCAAGGGCTGCTAAGCGGCAAAGTCGATATCGTCATCGGCACGCACCGACTGGCCTCGAAGGACGTCAAGTTCTACAACTTGGGTTTGTTGATCATCGACGAAGAGCAACGCTTCGGCGTCGAGATGAAAGAGCGACTGAAACATATTCGCAACAACGTCGATGTGCTGACGCTCTCGGCAACGCCGATTCCGCGCACGCTGCACATGTCGCTGATCGGAGTCCGCGACATCTCGAACCTCGAGACGCCGCCCGAGGATCGACTGAGCGTCGAAACGCGAGTGATGCGCTTTAGCGATGCGGTCGTCCGCAATGCGATCCTTCGCGAGCTCAATCGCGAAGGGCAGATCTACTTCGTGCACAATCGCATTCAGGATATCCACGACGTGGCCGCGCGGCTGAAGCGGCTCGTGCCGGAAGCTCGCATCGCGGTCGGGCACGGACAGATGGCCGAAGGTGAACTCGAGCAGATCATGATCGACTTCATCGAACATCGCTTCGATATTCTCCTGGCGACGACGATCATCGAAAGCGGCCTAGATATTCCCAACGCTAATACGATTTTCATCGATGAAGCCAATCGCTATGGCCTGTCGGAACTGCATCAGCTCCGCGGGCGCGTCGGCCGATACAAACATCAGGCATACTGTTACTTGTTGGTCGACCGCCACAAGCACTTATCGCCCGATGCGGCGCGGCGGCTGCACGCGATCGAAGAGTACAGCCAGATCGGCGCCGGTTTCGGTATCGCAATGCGCGATCTGGAGATTCGCGGTGCGGGCAACTTGCTCGGAACGCAGCAGAGCGGCCACATCGCGGCCATCGGCTACGAACTGTACTGCCAGTTGCTCGAAAGCGCGGTGCGTCAACTGACCAATCAGCCGCCGAAGATCAGCCTCGAAGTCGACGTCGACTTGCCGGTCGAAGCTTTCTTGCCCGTGGAATACGTGCCAGACATGCGGCATCGCATCGATCTTTATCGCCGGATCAGCCGCCTGGCTGACGTCGCGGAGCTGGATGACCTGCGCGATGAGATGGCCGATCGCTTCGGGCCGCTCCCCGAATCGGTCGAGCGGCTGCTGAAGGTGGCCGAGCTGAAAATCGATGCCACGATCTGGGGGGTCAAGGCGATCCAGACCGAAGACAATTATTTGGTGATGACGTACACCAATCGCCAACGCATCGAACATCTGGCCAAAATGCAGGATCGACGCTTGCGCGTGGTTGACGCGCAGAAGGCGTACTGGATCACCAAGCCCGACAAGGCCGGCCAGATCGATTGGATCCAAGAAGCCAAAGTCGCATTCCGATCAGCGTGACGAATTCCCCCCTCCGCGCTCTCTGCGTTCTCCGCGGTAAAAAACTAGCGAGACTCAGCCGATGAAACCGCTCAAACCCGATGACCTGCTGATTCGCAAGACGCCTGTCGAGCTCGATCGCTGGGCCGAAGGGACCGATGCGTCGGGAAAGCCGATGACGCCGGTGCGGCTGGAGCGTTTCCAGGAGCTCGAGCAGACGCTCCGCAACAATCCGATCATGCCCGATCCGTACATCGAGCTGGCCCGCATCTATCTCAATCAAGCTCGCTGGATGGATGCCAAGCGGGTGCTCGATCGAGCCGCCGATCTGTTTCCGAGCAACGAGGACGTGTTGTATTTGCGCGAAGACACGCTGGTGGCTCGGTCGCTGCAGTTGCTCTCGCATGCGGAGGCCGAGCACCGTGCGGCCGACAACGTGCTGACCGAAAAGGAGCTCGTGAGGGCGCGTTTGGACTTGAACGCAGTTCGCGAGAAGGTTTGTCGCACGCGACTGGCTCGCCACCCCGAGCGCTTGGAGCTGACGATTCCGCTGGCTGAAGCCCTCGAGGGACTCGACCGGAGCGAGGAAGCGATCGACTTTTTGCAAAAGGCGAGCGCTGACGCCGAGCTGCGTTCCTTGGCCAGTTACAAGCTCGGCGAAATTCACGAGAGGGCTGGCCGGGTCACCGAGGCCCTTTCGGCATACCGCCGGGCTGCGCTGTTCCGGATTCCTCCGGCGGCCCAAGCGATTCAACTCGCCGCGCTCGGGCGAGCGGCCGAGCTGGCGCTGCGGCATCGCATGCTCGACTCAGCTTCGCGCTATGTCGAGATGCTGCGCCAGCTGGAGCCTCAAAACCCGCGCTGGCCGCAGATGGCGCAAGAGATCGTCGATCTCGAAGCGGCTTTGCAGCCCTGATTTCCGCGCTCGTGTGGCACTGGCTATGCCAGTGTCTTCTTCTTCGAAGTTGATGATGCAGAAGGACCGTAAAACGTTCCAGTGCCCAACTTCTGCTAGGAACTGCTACAGGACAGCCCGCTGCTGGAGCGTGATCGGGTGCCTCAGGGCGGTAAACTTCGAAGACAAAGAGCACTGGCATAGCCAGTGCCACACCGGACCTTCACCCCACCTACTCTGCGCCTCCGCGGTTAAAAAACAGCCAGAGAAGCGAATGGCTTGCGTCCAAGGTACGCTGGTTGGTAGACAGTCACGGCGGCGCGCATTACAACGAGTGCGCGGCCAGGGCGGCGCAAAAAGTGCTGGGTTTCCGACCAGCCTTGCGCAGCCATCCTAGTTCCTCAAGAGGCTCGTTGGGCGATCGGAGTATTTCATGCAGCGCAGTTATGTTCGCTTATTGATTCGTATGACGTTGGGGCTGGCGATCTGTGCGGTCGCGTGGAGCCTGCAGCCAGGTGCGAAGAAAGCCGACCCGGGCCTGGCGGTTCACCCGGCAGCCGCTGCTGCGGCGGAATCGCCGGCAGCCGGCGACGAGCCTGGCAAGGCTAGCGAAAGCGCAGCGGCCACTGCCAAGAATCGCGGCTCGGATGCGAAGTCCGATAAGAAAGAGAACAAGCCAGATCAGAAAGAGCACAAGATGGAACAGGCAACCTTTGGCGGCGGCTGCTTTTGGTGTGTCGAGGCGGTGCTGCAGCGCGTCGAAGGAGTCGAGAAGGTCGTCTCTGGTTATGCCGGCGGCAAGTTCAAGAACCCGACTTACGAACAAGTATGTACCGGCCGCACCGGACACGCCGAAGTGGTCCAGGTCACCTACGACCCGAGCAAGATCAGCTACACCAAACTGCTCGAGATCTTCATGAAGACGCACGATCCCACGACGCTCGATCGCCAGGGACACGACGTCGGCGATCAGTACCGAAGCATCATCCTGACGCACAACGACGAGCAAGCGCGCCTGGCCCGCGAGATGAAAGAGAAGCTGGACGCTTCGGGAATCTTCGACGATCCGATCGTCACCAAGATCGAGCCGCTCACCGAGTTCTATCCGGCCGAAGAGGGACATCAGAACTACTACAACCAGAATCCCGAAAGCCGCTACTGCCAAGTCGTGGTCCGCAGCAAGGTCGAGAAGCTGGAGAAGTTTTTTAGCGAGTTGATGAAGAGCCAGTACAAGTAGGCTCTCATCTCCTCGTTCCCAGGCTCTGCCTGGGAACGCACAGTCTTAGAAGCTCTGCCTCGCCGGGGCAGCGAGAATGGTTGAGCCTTTCGGCGGGTGCTCGGAGGCGGAGCCTCCAAGACAGCGCGTTCCCAGGCAGAGCCTGGGAACGAGGAGCATTTACGCAGTGGGCAAACGGCGCGAGCGTCGTTTGTCTCTGTTCACCGATAGCGTTCTACGTTAGCTTTATCGTCCCAGACGCATCGACATAGTTTCACGCTTTGCTGATTAGGAGATTCACATGCGGGTTCTTCGCGCGTTAGTCGCACTCACGACCGCGGTGGCAGTGGGAGCGTTGGCTCCGGCGCTGTCGCACGGTCAAGCGCCGAGCAAAACACAGGCTGCCAACCAACCGGTGGCCGTCGTCTCGGTCGCTCCGGTCGAACGCTTGACGCAAGACTTCACTTACTTCATGCGCACGATCGGCTTGCCGCAGTTCGGCGGCATCGGATCGATGATGACCAAGACCTACACGCAGGGACTCGATCCAGCGCGCCCCGCAGGGCTGATCGTCCAGATGGTCAATAACCAGCCGTTGCCGCTGGCCTTCTTGCCGTTGGCCAACCGCCAACAATTTTTCGGCGCTTTGGGCGGCGCGGGGCTGATGCCCGACGACCTGGGCAACGGCTTGTTCAGCTTCGATGCCAACGGCCAGACGATTTACGCCAAGGAAGCCGGTCAGTGGATGTTCGTCAGCCAAATGGAAAACGGCTTCGACAATGCGCCGGCCGATCCGGGCGCGTTGCTGGGCGACCTGCCCAAGCGCTATGCCTTCGCCATGCGTCTGAACATGCAAGCCCTGCCGCAAGAGCTCCGCGAAATGGCGGTCACGCAAATGCGGGCCGGCTTTGAGCGCAGCCTCGCAGAACAAAACAATCAATCCGACGAAGAAAAGGCTGCTGCCAAGGAAGTGGGCGAAGCCACGATCAAGCAGCTCGAGCGCTTGCTCAACGAAACCGAGCAGGTGATGTTCGGCTGGAATGCGACGGCCGCTTCGCAGAAGCTGCAAATCGACTTGGCCGCGCAGTTTGTCGAGGGCTCGGAACTGGCCAATCAAGTCGCCAAGTTCCAGGGGCTGACCTCGGACTTCACCGGTCTGCTCATCAACGGCGCTGCGATCACGCTGCGCTCGACCTCGCTGGTCTCCGAAGGGGACAAAGCGATGGCCAAGAACAACCTCCGCAATGTCTACAGCCAGCTCGAAAAGCAGATCGATGACAGCGGCAGCTTGCCGTCGACCAACAAGGATGCGCTCAAGAAGTTCCTGCACGGCTTGATCGATGTCATCGAGCAGACGATCGACGGCGGCAAGCTCGACGGCGGCGGCGCGATCGCTCTGACCGAGGGCAAGGTCCACGCAGTGTTCGGCGGCCTGGTCGCCAACGGCCTCGAACTGGAAAAGCAAGTTAAGGAACTGGTCGCATCGCTCGGCACCGGACCGGACATTCCCAAGTTCCAGTTCAACTATGCGCAGCATCAGAACGTGAACTTGCACAAGGTTGCCATTCCGCTGCGAACCGATGATCCGAACGTCAAGAAAGTTTTCGGCTATGAGATCATCGTTACGCTGGGCACCGGTCCGAAGGTTTTCCTGATCTCGGTCGATCCCGACGGCGATCGCGTGATCAAAGCGGCCCTGGACCGCTTGGCCTCGATGAAGAACGTCAAGGTAACGCCGGGCGAATTTCTCGTCCAAGTCGGTCAGATCCTGACTTTCGCCCAGACGATGGCTCAGAACCCGCTGCTCGACGCCGCCGTGCAGAGCATCCTGCAGTCGCCGGGCAAGGACTACATCCGCGTCCAGAATACGCTGGTCACCCGCGGCATGATGTACCAAGTCGTCATCG
>JBQCEI010000403.1:0-5882 GCA_051960375.1 Aureliella sp.
AAAAGAGCTCGGCATGGACAATGTCGGCATCGTCTATAACTTGCACCACGGCCACGAGCATGTCGGACGCTTCAAGGAATTGCTGGCCAAAATGCTGCCGCACTTGCTCGTAGTGAACCTCAACGGCATGGAGCTCGACGGCGACAAGCAGGGCCAAAAGATTCTGCCGCTGGGAGCCGGCCGCCTCGACGTCCAGTTGTTGAGGGCGATCCGCGATTCGGGCTACCACGGGCCGATCGGCATTTTGAACCACACCGACGAGGATGCCGAAGGACGATTGAAAGACAATCTCGATGGCCTCGAGTGGTTGCTGCCGCAGCTCGATGGCAAACCTGCCGGCCAGCGGCCGACTTATCGCACTTGGAAAGGGGCCGCCAAGGCGGCGCTCGGCGGCGGACGCATCGTGGCGGGCAAGCCGGCGTACAGCCAGTTGCCGCTGACGGTCGAATGCATCGCGCGGCTCGACAGCTCCGAAACCTACAATATCCTCGTTGCCAACCACACCAAGGCGAGCGGCGAGCACTGGGAATTGTTCTCGCAAGCCGGCAGCGGTTTCCTGGCCGCCTACTTGCCGGGTTATCAGCCGAACCTGATCGCAGGGCAAGAGAACGTATGCGATGGCAAGCAGCATCGCTTCGCCTGCGTGCTCGAGCCCGCGCGGGTGCGCTTGTGGGTCGACGGCCGGCTCGTCGCTGATCAAGCGGTCGCACGCACCGACATGCCCGCCAAGCCCGGCGACCTTGCGCTCGGCCGCCTGGTCGAAGGTGGCTTGCAATGTTTTGGCAAGATCGCGGCCGTGCGGATCTTTGGCGGCGCTGCCGATGTGGGCCGCTTGGCTGATGAGAACTACGCCCGTTCGCTCAAGCGGGTCGACGCCTGGCACTTCGGCGAGATCGTCGCTCAGCAGTTGAAACCGGCAACCCAACCCGCGGCAACCGAACCCGCAGGCACCTCGACCGCGATCACGACTGCAGTGGCCCCGTATGACCCAGAGGTCGTCAAGACGCTGGCCCGCGAAGCGCTCGAGAAGGGACAGGTCCAGCGCGGCGTGGCGGTGTTCGCCTCGGCTCGCTCGGCTTGTTTGACCTGCCACAAGATCGGCTTGCAAGGAGGCAGCGTCGGTCCGGAGCTCACCGCGATCGGCTCGCAGCGCACCGCCGAACAACTCGCCGAATCGGTCCTGTGGCCGAACCGGCAAGTCGAAGAGAAATACCACGTCTTTCAAGCTCTCACTGCCGACGGCCAAATCGTCCGCGGCTACAAAGTCAGCGAGACCGATGACGAACTGGTGCTGCGCGATCCATCGACAGCCGAGGAGACTCGTCTGGCCAAGGATGATCTCGAGCACATCAAGTCTGCTCCCTCGGTTATGCCTGACGGTTTGTCGGCTTCGCTCTCGCACGAGCAGCAGGTCGATCTGATTGCCTTTCTCTCCGATCTAGGTAAGTACGAGCAGCTTCGCCGCGAGATCGTCGAGTCGGTGCTCGAGCACGCTCAGCCGCACGAGCCGGCGAGCTTTGCTTACGGTCGCAGACCGCTCGACCCTCGGGCCTGGCCCGATTGGCAGGAGAACGTCAATCGCGATCGCTTGTACGACTTCTATGCTAAGGAAGCCATCGCGTTTCAGCAGCGCCTCGAATTTGAGCCGTTGCTGCCCGAGTTTCCGGGGTTGGACGGCGGCACCCAGGGGCATTGGGGCAATCAAAACGAAGCGACTTGGGAGAACGATGCTTGGAACGATACGGTGCTGGGCAGCGTGCAAGCCGGGGTGTTTCGAGCTCCGAAGCTAGTCGTGCCGCGGGCAGTGTGCCTGCAACTAGGTGACGAGAATCAGATCGCCGTTTGCTTCGATCCCGACACGCTGAGTTACCGCGCTATGTGGAGCGGCGGCTTTATCAAATTCTCGAAGATTCGCCACGGCTTCATGCACGGACTGGAAGCGGCGGGCACTTTACGCGACCTCCCCGCAGATGCGACTCGGCCGGTCGAACCGCTCGCTGCCAATCGCGATGCCCACGCTGATCGCGATGTCGAGTATCACGGCTTCTATCGCATCGGGCCGCGCGTCGTCTTTGCGTATCGCATCGGCGAGACCGAATACATTGACGCGCCTTGGGCTGAAGGCGACCGATTCGTTCGCGAAGTAGCCCCGCGCAGCAATCACTCGCTGGCCGGTCGGCTCGACGGTCAGGCTCCGCAGTGGCCGCAGACGATCACCACCGATATCAAGCTCGGCACCGGCAAGCCCTATGCGATCGATACGATTGAGCTGCCGGTCGATAATCCATGGAAGGCACAAATCTACTGTGGCGGTCACGATTTCCTGCCCGACGGCTCGGCGCTGGTCTGCACGATGCAAGGGGACGTGTGGCACGTCAGTGGCTTTAGCCCGACAGGGAATTTCGCTCGCCTTATACACGATCCCACGCTGTGGCCTCGCAAGGCAACTTGGCGACGTTTCGCAGCCGGGCTCCATCACGCGTTGGGACTCAAGATCGATCGCGATGGCATCTTTGTTCTGTGCCGCGATCAGATCACGCGCTTGCACGATACCAACCGCGACGGCGAAGCGGATTTCTACGAATGCTTCTCGCGAGCGTATGAAACCTCGCCGGCCGGGCACGATTTCATCTGTGGTCTGGAGCGCGATGCGGCGGGCAATTTTTACACCGCCTCGGGCAATCAGGGCCTGGTGCGCATCACCCCCGATGGCCGGCACGCGGACATTATCGCGGCCGGCTTTCGCAATCCCGATGGACTGGGCATCTATCCCGACGACACAGTGACGGTGCCTTGCTCGGAAGGCGAGTGGACCCCCGCTTCGATGATCTGCGCAGTAACCCCGCCGCGCGACGATCAAACGGTGCCGGCCGAGCCGGATGCTAATCTCGATGCTGTCCGATTTTATGGCTATCGCGGCAAGCAGTTCGTCAAGCGGCCGATCGCGCGACCGGAGCTGCCGCTGGTGTATCTGCCGCGGGGGCTCGATAATTCGGCCGGCGGTCAGACGTACGTCGACAGCGATCGCTGGGGAGTTCCGCACGGGCATATGGTTCACTTTTCATTCGGCAGCGGCTCGCATTTCCTGCTGCTCCGCGACGAGGTGGATAGTCAGTTGCAGGGCGCCGTCGTGCCACTGCCCGGCCAGTTCGCCTCGGGCGTCCATCGCGGCCGCTTCTCTCCGGCCGATGGCCAACTGTATGTTTCCGGGATGGCCGGCTGGTGATCGTATACGACCGACCTGGGGTGCTGGCAGCGCGTGCGTTACACGGGGCGAGAGTTACAGCTGCCGATCGGTTTCCACCTGTATCAAAACGGCGTGGCAATTCAATTCCTACGCAAGCTGGACCGCAAGCAGTGCGAGCGGGCTAGTGCGCACTTTGCCCAGGCCTGGAACTATCGCTACAGCGGTGCCTACGGATCGGCGGAGTATTCGACAATGCACTACGGCATGCGCGGGCACGATCATTTGCGCATCACCTCAGCCCACGTCGTCGACGATGGTCGCGTTCTGTTTTTAGAGATTCCCGAATTGGAACGCTGCAATCAACTCCATCTGCAGGTGACCTCGGGTGTCGATCGCCATGATCTGTTCGCCACTTGCAACGCGCTGGATGCGCCGCGCAGCGATATTCGCGGCGTTGATGCCACACCCAAGCAGCTCAAGCCCCATCCGCTCGATGCCGATATGCTGATGGCGACTCGCCGCATGCCCAATCCATGGCGCAATCCGATTGCTGGTGCGCGGCCGCTCCGCATCGAGGCCGGCAAGAATTTGAGCTTCTCGACGCGGACGCTCGAGGCAAAGGCGGGCGAGCCGCTGGCGCTGACGCTGGTCAACCCCGACGTCGTGCCACATAACTGGGCGCTGGTGATGCCTGACAAGCTGCAGGCCGTCGGCGAGGAGTCCAACCGACTAGTCGCCGACCCCGAAGGGGTCATCCGCCAGTACGTTCCGCAGACTAGCGACGTCGTGTGTTACACCGACATCGTCGAGCCGCAGGAACAAGCCACGATCTACTTCTCTGCTCCCAAAGAGCCCGGACGGTATCCGTTCCTGTGCACCTTCCCAGGGCACTGGATGGTAATGAACGGCGAGCTTATCGTATCGCCCTAGGACTTTTTTACCGCGGAGGACGCGGAGAGCGCAGAGGAAGAATTTAGGAAAGTCGAATCGCGTGAAGATTGTCATCATGGGGACGGGGCCGTTTGCGGTTCCCAGTTGCCAAAGTTTGTTGCAAGCGGGAAATGAGATTGCGTTGGTGGTCGTGAGGCCGCCGGTGCCGGCCTCCGGCAAGAAGAAGCCCGATGCGCCGGTTCAGGACTGGGCAACCCAGGCGGGCCTGCCGGTGTTTCAGCCGGCCAGCGCCAACGCGCCTGAGACGCTCGAGCGCTTGCGCGAAACGGGAGCCGAACTGTTCTTCGTCTGCGACTACGGTCAGATTCTCTCGCGCGAGTGCCTGGCGATTCCGCCTCTGGGTGGCATCAACCTGCACGGCTCGTTGTTGCCGCGCCATCGCGGCGCGGCTCCGGTGCAGTGGACCTTGCTGGCCGGCGATGACGAGGCGGGGGTTAGCGTCATTCACATGACTCCGGGCCTCGATGCTGGGCCTGTTTTGACGACGCGCAAAGTGACCATCGAGCGCGACGAGAACTCCGCCGAGCTCGAGGTGCGGCTGTCGCAGCTGGGTGCCGAGGCGACACTCGAAGCGATCGATATGCTTTCGGGCTGGGACAAGTCGAGTCCGATCGGGACGGTTCAAGATAAAGGCCACGCGACGAAGGCGCCGCGCTTGAAAAAAGAGGATGGCCGGCTCGACTTCTCGCTGCCCGCTGCTGTGCTCGAACGCCGCATCCGCGGCTATCAGCCTTGGCCGGGAGCGTACGCCGAGCTGGTCGTTTCGGACACCAAGCGCATGCCGCTGCATTTGCGATCCGCCCGAGCGCTGCCATCTTCAACGTCATCTTCGTCCGGCGAGCGGCCGGTCGGCGCCGCGTGGTCGGCTAGCGCCGCTGAGCTTGGGCTCGGCGCCCCAGAGTGGTCTGCGCCGTGGGACAAGTTGCTCGTCGTCCAGACCGGCGACGGCCCGCTGGCGGTCAGCACTGTCCAAGCGGCGGGCAAGCGAGCCATGTCGGCCGCCGAATTTCTCCGCGGCCATCCCCTCTCGCCCACAGCTCGCTTTGAATGAGCCTCTGCGTCCTCTGCGTTACCTCTGCGCCTGTGCGTTAAAACGGCTGTTACGACGCGCCGTTTCGTGCGGTCGATTCTCGGATAGAATACCAGTACCGCGAGCGCCGCACCGCCGGGCTCGACTAGTTCCATCTCAATGCAGAACAGGTGTAATGAGCAAAAACTCCCTTCCGAGAAGCGAAGTCAACGATATCGAAGAGACCAACGAGACGCCGATGGTGCTCGAAACCCCGGTCGATCACGAGCGAATTCAAAAGGCCGTCCGCGAGATTCTGCTAGCCGTGGGCGAGGATCCCGACCGCGAGGGATTGCAGGAAACGCCGGCTCGCGTGGCTCGCATGTATGCCGAAATGTTTTCGGGACTTAAGCGCGATCCGCGCATTCATTTGCAGAAAGTCTTCACCGAGAAGTACGACGAAATCGTGCTGATTCGCGACATCGATTTCTGCAGCATGTGCGAGCACCATCTGCTGCCATTCCTCGGCAAGGCCCACGTGGGCTACCTGCCCGACGGCAAAGTGGTCGGGCTGAGCAAGCTGGCGCGAGTGGTCGAAGAAATGGCTCGCCGGCCGCAAGTCCAAGAACGCATGACCGAGGACATCGCCGACCTGGTCGAAGCCGAACTGGGGGCTCGGGGCGTGGCAGTGGTGCTCGAAGCGTCGCACTCGTGCATGACGGTTCGCGGAATTCG
>JBQCEI010000404.1:0-5086 GCA_051960375.1 Aureliella sp.
GCTGGAATCCTCTTCAGAATTGATTTAAGCGCGACCGACCTGTTGGGCGATAGCTGAGAGGAACCGTAGTTCTGAACTTCGTCAGCAATGGTTGCCGGAGGAGCATCATCGATAGCTCCGGCGGCACACCGAGGGAGCGCTTGGGTTATGTCATCATTATTTGCGCGAGGGTGGATCGCTCTCGGGATTCTCGTAGCGACGCCGTTGGCCAGCTTCGGACAGCGGAGCGGCTACGAAGCTGACGCGTATCGCGAGAACAACTACGGCAAGGCACGCCCGGAGGCCGAGCCCCCGCGCCTGTTCCGCGGCGGTTTGATGCACCAGCTTCGCTCGGTCACCGAATCGGTGCTCGGCAGCGGCGAAGAAGAGCGACCGGCGAGCGAACCCAATCGCAACATTCCCAAGCCGCCGCCGTTGTCTTCTCAAAACAACCGCGGTACTCCCAGCGGCCGCACCCAGGCCCGCGATGAATATCGTCAGGATCAACCGTCCGGCGCTTCGAGCGCTCAGAATCGCAGCTGGGCCGGCCAGTTCCTCGTGCCTAACTCGCGCAGCCGTCCGCAGAGTTCGGCCAGCCGACAGCCGACGCCCGCCGAACGCGGCAGCGATCGACGCGTTTATCTCGGCGAACAGCGCTCAAGCCAGCGATCCGGTCAGCGCGATGTGCCAGTGAGCGATCCGCCGAGCCGCACATCCAATCGCCCGAGCGCGAGAAGCTCAAACAGTAGCGAAACCGAGCTGGACTTCGAAGAGGACTCTGCCGGCTCGTCCGGCGGCCTCTCTCTCGAGGCTTCCGATATGCCGACTCCTGCCGACGAACCGGTCGAGACCGACCGAGCACCGGCGGAAGTCGTCGTGAGCCACGTGCCCGACGTTCCGTATGTTCCTCGCAAACCGCTCCCCAAGCGCAACCAAAAATCGTCTGCATCTGCTTCGCCATCGAGCGCCAAGTCGGAGAGCGATGCCGCGGGGAGCTCGACCAGTCGCAGTTCCGCTGGCGAATCGAAATCGAGCGAATCGAATTCGGGCGAAGGGAGCTTGAGCTTAGGATCGTCGAACGATTCGCTGCAGTCGCCCACTTCGGCGCTATCCGAGCCGCACGCCAAGGAGAGCGCGTCGCTGGGCGCGTCGAGCTTGCCACCGTCGCTGTCCGCAGCGTCGCTGCCCAGCTCATCTCCCTCGATCCCATCGCTCGAAGGCTCATCGCTTGAAGGTAATGCGCTCGGAGGTTCGACGATGCCTAGCCTTGGCGTGTCGTCGTCGCGCGAAGTAGGCTCCGCGTCATCGAGTCGCACGAACGGCTCGACCGCGTCCAAGACAACCGCACCGACGCTTTCGATGCCGAGCTTGTCGAGTTCGAGTTCAACTTCGAGTTCGCCTGCTGGCAGCTCACCGACATCGAACTTGCCCGCAAGCGGATCGCTCGAGCCAAGCATGCCGAGCCTGCCGGGGCTAAGCCCATCGATTGGCAGCGACGCTCAAGGCGGCTCGCCAGCGAGCAGCCTGCCTGGAAGCAGCTTGCCCAGCGCCGGCGTGCCTTCGCTCGACTTGTCGAGTTCGGCCGCTGGAGTACCCAAGTCGGCGCAACCCGGCGCCTCGTCGACCAGCTCTGCCACAGCCGCAACTGGCAGCCAAGAACGCATGCACATGGAAGTGCCGCACGTCGTCGTGAAGCTGCTTGGCCCGGGCGACTTGGCAACCGGCACTCCGACGAGCTACGAACTGGTGGTGCAGAACGCCGACCGCATCGCTCTAAGCGGGCTGATCTTGCGCATGGAGACGCCGCCGGGCGTCGAGATCGTCAAGAATCCGAAATGGGGCGACGCCGTCGAGCTGGAGAAAGCCGACGACGGGGCAACGCTGCTCATGTGGAACGTTGCCCAGGTGGTCGCCGGCGGCAGCAGCAAGATCGGCCTGGATCTCAAGGCGACCACCTCGCGCAACTTTGCCGTCGCGATCGAGTGGACCGTGCTGCCGCAAGAAGGCATCGATGAACTGACCGTCAAGCAGCCCGATTTGCAGGTCGCGTTGGAAGGACCGGTCGACGTCGAAAAAGATGTTCCCAACGTCTATCGCGTGCGGGTATCCAATCCCGGCAATGCGCTTGCTCGCAACGTCAAGGTGCAAGTCAGCGCCGGAGCGCAGCGAGCTAGTCAAGTCGAGATCGGCGACGTGGCCGCTGGTCAGTCGGAAGTGGTCGAGATGGATTTGACGTTCGAAAAAGCGGGACGCCTTGAGATCGGAGCTCATGCTCTGGCCGACGGCAGCCTGAAACGCAATACGAACATCGTCGTCAACGTGCGTCAACCGGTTCTGCAAGCCAGCTTGTCGCTGCCCAAGAGCGTTCTGCTCGGAGGCAACGTGTTTGCCACGATGGAAATGCGCAACAAGGGCGACGGTCCGGCTCGCAAGGTTCAAGCCGGCTTGATGATTCCGGCCGATGCCGAGGTCGTCAATCCGCCCAGCGGCGTGACTCGCCAAGGCGATAAACTGCTGTGGGAAGTCGAGATTGTTCCGCCCGGACAGGTCGTGACGGTGCCGATCGAACTGCGTTTGCCGAGCGCAGGCACGCACGCCCTCAAGTTCGCCTGCGTCACTCCTTCGGGCACGCTCGCCAGTGCAGAAGCCTCGACGACGGTGGAATCCTTCGCCGACTTGAAGCTGCTGGTCAACGATCCGCCGACTCCGGCGCCGATCGGTGCTCCGGTGGTTTACGAACTGACCGTAACCAATCGCGGCACGCGCGACGCGCGCAACGTGACGATCCTGGCGCAGTTCTCCGAAGGGATCGAACCGCAAAGCGCCTCGGGGCTGAAGAACCGAGTCGTGCCGGGCCAAGTGCTGTTCGACCCGATCCCGACGATTCCCGCCGGGGAGACGGTCAAGATCAAGCTTACGGCCAAAGCGTCGGTGGCGGGTATGCACCGCTTCCGCGCGGAGGTACGCTGCGAAGAGAGCGATGCACGCCTGGTCGAGGAAGAGTCGACTCGCTATCTCGAATCGGCCAGCCGCATCGCCTCGCAACCCGGCAACTTGATTCGCTAAACGCTGTGGTCTTCTGAGTGTGGCACTGGCTATGCCAGTGTCTTCTGCGTCGAAGTTGAAGCGTCAGAAGGCAGCGTATAGCGCTCCAGTGCCAATCCAGCTCCTGGTGCGAAGTGTTGCAAGACAATTCGTTATCGCAGAGTGGTTCGGTACTGAAGGCGGTAAACTTCGAGAATAAAGCACTGGCATAGCCAGTGCCACACAAAGAACTGCGATATCCATGTCGAGCAACAACTGCAACATACGCGTCGGTCTGGGACATGACACGCATCGCCTGGAAGCGGGCGGACCGTTGCGGCTGGGGGGCGTCGACATTCCGTTTGAAAAGCATGCTGTCGGGCATTCCGATGCCGATGTGCTCCTGCATGCGATCACCGATGCGATTCTCGGCGCGGCGGCGCTGGGCGATATCGGCGAGTTCTTTCCCGATACCGACCCGGTCAACCGTGGCCGAGATTCCGCTGAGATGCTGCGGATAGCTGCCGAGGCAGTTGCCCGGGCAGGTTTCCGCATCGTCAATCTCGACTGCGTCGTGCTGGCCGAGCGCCCCAAACTCTTGCCGCACCGCGAAGCGATGCTCGAGCGCATCGCTGACTTGCTGGCCGTTCAAAGCACGCAAGTCAGCCTCAAAGGCAAGACGGGCGAAAAAACGGGCGGCATCGGCCAAAGCGAAATCATCCAAGCGATGGTCGTCTGCCTGGTGACCTCGCTCAATGACTGAGTGTGGCACTGGCTATGCCAGTGCTGTTTTGATTCGAAGTTCGAGGGTAGGCGACCTGGTAAAGCATTCCAGTGCCAAACCAAATTCCCCCGAGAACCGATGTCGGAGCGTTCGACATCGCGAAGTGTTTGGAGTCTTCGACGCGGTAAACTTCGAAGACAGAGCACTGGCATAGCCAGTGCCACACCCCGCGGTAAAACTCTTCTGCCCTACAGCTGCGGCTTGGGCGGTTTGACCGGCGCCTCGTAAGGCTTCGCGCCGACGAGACTGGTCTTCCGCTTCCAAATCTTATCGACGTTCGCCACATACAGCGTCTGGTTATCCGCTCCGCCGAAGCGCG
This sequence comes from Aureliella sp., assembly GCA_051960375.1. GTDB lineage: Bacteria > Planctomycetota > Planctomycetia > Pirellulales > Pirellulaceae > Aureliella. The sequence goes on from JBQCEI010000404.1 coordinate 4,107, forward strand.
CGTAGCAGGGACGCTCGCAACCGTAGGGCAACTGCATGATCAAGTGCGTGCGGCCCGGCTGATCGCAGATTTGCACTCCCGCCTCGGTCGCTGAAACGAGCCAGCCATCCTGCGTCGAGCACATGCCGTCGAGATGCCCAGCCGGCTCGTTGGCCGGCACTTCCATGTAGTAAAAGGGCTGCTTGTTCTCCAGCGAGCCATCGTCGGCGATCGTGTAGGCGAACACGAACCGGCCTGAAAAATGAGCGACGAACAGTTGCGTTTGATCCGCGCTTAAAGTGATGCCGTTGCAATCGCGGAACTGATCGACTTCGCGGCGCTGATGCGTCTTGCCATCGATCATCCAAATCTTGCTCGCGGCCGGGTCGGTGTAATAGATCGTGCCGTCGTGGCGCACGACGATGTCGTTGCTGTGAGTTCCCTGGCTGATGACTTCTCGCTTGAGCGTCTTGAGATCCCAAGCTCGAATCTCCTTGGCCTGGCTCGAGCAACCGTACAGCTTGCCATCAGGGCCCAGGGCGATACCGTTGGTTTGGCCGGTGTCGTCGTCCAGCAGCGTTTGCTGGCCGTCGGCAGTCAGCTTGTACAGCTTAGAGCCGAAGACGTCGGTAAAGTACAGCGTGCCATCGTTGTCGATCGCTAGCCCTTCAGCCCACTGGTGGCCGCTGCTGACCAGTTCCCACTCGGAGTCTTCCGGCAAAAACTTCACCGCTTCGCTGCGCGACTTGTCGCGATGCGTGGTGACTTCGACTTTGCCGTGATCTTTCCACAGCCAGCGCATCACGTCGGGAAAGATGGCTGCGCCCTGCTTGCCATTGTGGCCCCCTTCGCCCCAAACATGTTCGACTTCGTAGCCGCAGAACTCGAGCGAGCGCAGCATCGATTGATTGGCCATCCACCAATCGCCACCGTAGATGTTGTTGTCGTTCGAACCATCTTGCAGAAACACTCGCAGCGGTTTCGGTTCGACTTTGCGAATC